>JAUVCL010000115.1 GCA_030595845.1 Campylobacterota bacterium | reverse complement strand
AACGCTTTATTATCTTTTTAACTAAATAAGATCAGATACAGATCGCCTGTTTGATCTTCTCTTGATTCAATTTTTTAATCAGTTTTGTTGAGAGTTCAGCATAACGCTCTTCATCAAGATGTAAACTCTCCTGTACCTCTTTTTGAGGTATTTTTTCTGCCCATGATTTTAAAAGTTTTAACTCTTTCTTTGTAAGCTTTAATTTAAGTACTTCAAGCAGTTCATCAGAATCTTTAAGAGGATTTACCAGCTTTTTAATGTGTTTTTCTATTTCTTGGTTCAATGTTGACAATGTATTTCCTATTTTGTGATTTGCAATATAAGTAGGTATCCGATCCCTGCGAGGAGAATGGTACCAAAAAGGTTAAGTGCCATATTGGCAAAGGCATGTATGTAGTGTCCTGATTGAAGCAAAAAGAAACTCTCTATGGCGAAAGTAGAGTAGGTAGTGAGTGCACCCAGTATCCCTGTCACCAAAAATGTTTTGACGTTTGGTGAGAGGGAAGTATTGAGGTGAAAATAGGCGAATAACATACCTATAAGCAGAGACCCTATGAGATTGACAGCAAGTGTACCCAAAGGCAGGGCATGTACAACATGTTTATTGGTAAATCCATTGATTAGCAGTCTGAGTGTTGCCCCTATGGCACCACCGCTAGCGACTGCGATGATTGTTGTTAAACTCGTCATCTATAACCTTTTGCATGTCGTCTCTAATAGTATTATACCAATCTTTATCCGCTGTACGTACATCAACAGTATCTAAAAAATGGTAGTGTACTATAGCAGAATGTCCAGTTTTATTATGTTCGTTTAGTAGTTTTTTACTTCCTGTGATAACAATGGGTTGGATTTTAAGTCCTAACTTTTCAGCGATCAGTTTTGTTCCACCCTTAAATGAAAGTAACGCTTGTCCATCTGTTCTTGTTCCCTCTGGGAATATAGCAACTGGACGTTTGTAGACATCCCTAGACGCTTCAACATCAGAGATAAATTTACGTAAAGAAGATTTCCCCCCTCTGTCAATAGAGATTTGTTCCGCATGGACTAGAAGATTACCAAACCATAAAGTATCAAAAAGTTCTTTTTTTGCTGCCCAACGTACATGATTATTTTGTACTGCTTCAAGTCCTATAATATCTACGATGCCTTGATGATTCATCACATACATATCGGCATTTTTATTCATTTTTCCTTTTTTTAAAGCAATTCCACCCATCATCCAAAGTGTCAAAGAATTAATATGATGTACAATCGTACTTTTGTATTTTCCAAATAGCATCAATGCCGGTATCATTAAGACAGCAGTATTAAATGAAATGACAAAAGCACCCCAGTAAAATCTAATTGTTGCAAAGATCTTCATTTTTTATCCATCCTATGATTCCTTCTTTGTATTCAACTTTTTGAAAGCCTTCGCTTTCACCCAATAACATCGTGTCCAGCTTTTGATCTATCTTGGTACTGATAGTACTTGTTTTAGTTGGTAAAATGTACAAAGAAGCCCCCTGTTTTACACATATCTTTTTAAGTGGTATGTAGAAGGTCAAGAGGGTGATAAGTGACACCACAGCAAAGACGAGATAGAAGAAATCTCTTTTAAATAAAAAGGTGATGAGAAAAAAAGCAAACAGAAACATAAAAGTATATTTCTTTAGTTTCTCAAAATTATCTTCTTTGGGATTAAGATCAGATTGTGTTACCACAGAAGCATCTGCAACGACTACTGGTACTTCCAGGAAAACATATTGTTTTTTAATCGTGTTAAAATAAGTGAATTTAAGCTCTTTTTGCTCAACAGGGAGAACCACATAAAATTCAGCTTCCACTTTGGCAAACTCACGCTTTAAGGACTCAATGTCAGATTCGGATACATTGTTAAGAGTCATATCTTCAAGGTTAGCCTCAAAGGCTTCTATGGAGAGCGTGACGATATGGTTTTTCTCATCATAATTAGAGACTTGAGAGTTTTTGATCTTCATATCTGCAGCAAGTACATGACAGAAGTCGTCTCTTTTCTTTAATTCTTTGATAGCAATACGTTGAGAGGAAAAGGTTTTATCTGTGGTCTCAGAGGAGATATGAAGCGCAGGGATACGGATATCAAGTGTTTCTGCCTGAAAGTAAAAGGTATAAAAACTGTCATCCCCGTTACGTACGATCAGGGGTTCGTCAAATAGTGGCCTGATATTACTCGATCGGTCAAAGGTAAATTGATTGTTGCTTTTGCCTTTTTCACCTATCCCTATGATCGTGACAGGAAAAAGTTGATTTTCATACACTGTTTTAGGCATATAGCTGTATTTAAATTCACTCTGTGCACTCAATGTTATGGTGTAAGCAAGTATGTATCCTAGTAGGAGCCAGACAGAGCGAAAATGTTTCATTAGGCTTCAAAACCTTTGAGCATACGTAGACCATCTTCGCTTCCGAGTATGGCTTCTAACGCACGTTCAGGGTGAGGCATAAGACCAAATACATTTTTACTCTCATTACAAACACCGGCAATGGAAGTCACTGAACCATTCACAACAACAGGCGCTCCCTTTTCATCGGAATAACGAAGAAGTATTTGATCGTTGGCTTCAAGCTTTTCAAAGCCTGATTCATCAATGTAATAGTTTCCGTCCGCATGGGCGATAGGGATATTAAGTACTTCTCCTGTTTCACATTTGTTTAAAAAAGCATTGTCATTATTGATTACACAAAGGTTTTGGTGTTTTGAGATGAAATGCAGATCGTTGTTACGCTTCAATGCTCCAGGAAGCAGTCCTGCTTCTGTAAGGATCTGGAAACCGTTACAGATACCAAGCACTCTGCCACCATCATTTGCAAAAGAAACGACGGCTTTCATGACAGGAGAAAATCTTGCAATAGACCCAGAACGTAAGTAGTCTCCATAAGAAAACCCCCCAGGTACCACTACAAGGTCAATACCCTCAGGTAAAGATTCATTTTCATGCCAAACAAGCTCAGTAGCATGTCCTAATTTTTCAAAAGCATACTGGGTATCAAACTCACAGTTTGTTCCCGGGAATCTTAATACTGCTACCTTCATATTAGTTGATCTCTATTGTATAGTCTTCAATGACCGTATTGGCAAGAAGTGTTTCACACATCTCTTTGACTTCAGCTTCAGCTTTTGTTCTGTCATCCGTTGTGAGCTTTATAATGATCTGTTTACCTATACGTACATCCTCAACACCAGGAAAGCCTAGGGAGTCCAGTGCATGATGTGCTGCTTTTCCCTGTGGGTCAAGTACACCTTCTTTTAAAAATACGTTTACTACTGCTTCCATGTTCTTCCTTTTATCTGTTTTTAATTCTGTCAAGTACCATTTTGTAGGCTTCTGTAAGTCCACCAAGTCCTTGTCTAAATCTGTCTTTGTCTAGTTTTTCATCCGTATTGGTATCCCATAGTCTGAAGTTATCTGGACTAAGCTCATCGATCAAAATGATGTTACCATCGCTGTCTCTACCAAATTCCAATTTGAAATCTACCACTTTAATATCAAGCCCTGCATAGAACTCTGAAAGGATCGTGTTGATTCTTCTTGCCATGTATCTGATGTAGTCAAGTTCAGAGCTGTCTTTCACAAGATTCAGAAGAAGACAATGCTGATCATTGAGTTTTGGATCACCCAGCGCATCATTTTTATAGTCAAACTCTACCAAGGTAAAAGGAAGTACAGTTTTATCTGCGATACCAAGGTTTCTACTCAAAGAACCTGTAGCAATGTTTCTCACGATCACCTCGATGTAGATCACTTCTGCTTTTTTATGAAGCATGTGGTTGGCATCTATCATCTCAACAAAGTGTGTAGCTATACCTTTCTCATTCAAGTATTTGAAAAGTTCTGTAGAGATCTCGTTATTAAGAGCACCTTTACCTGTTTCACTTGATTTCTTTTCACCATTAAAGGCAGTGAGATCATCTTTAAATTCAGAAATATAAAGATCGGGATATTCCGTTGACCATATTTTTTTTGCTTTGCCTTCGTAGATCAGTGTCTGTTTGACCAGTGTGTCATGCACCATTATTTTTTTCCTTTGTTTGTGATGATAAGTGCTTTTAGAATATCTACAGCAGATTTAAGCTGTGCATCATTGTAGATTTGTTCTTCAGTGATGATAGTGTCATCCACGACAGTTCCGTTACTGTCCAAGGTGAGATTACCCTCATTTGATTTTGTTGTGTTAACGTCGATCTTTGCCAATTCACCTTCCAGGTGCTTTTTAAGATCTCTCTCTTTTAGTAAGACAGGGTCACCGATATAATCAATTTTCCCAATATGTACAAGGATATCAGGTGTCACACCTATAGCCTGAATAGTACGTCCGCTTGGAAGATAATAACGTGCTACAGTAAGCTTCAATGCCTCATCATTACCGACTGGCATTACAACCTGTACAGAGCCTTTACCAAATGTTTTTTCACCCACAACAATGCTTCGATTAAAGTCCTGAAGTGCACCCGCTACGATCTCCGAAGCAGAGGCAGAACCACCGTTTACAAGTACAACAATAGGTGTGCTGGTATCAGTATCTTTTTTGTGGGCATTGTAACTTAGGTTTTCACTTTTGAGTTTACCCTTTTGACTTACAATGGCACCCTCTTCAACAAATAGATCTACAACGCCTACAGCCTGGTCAAGTAATCCTCCAGGATTATTTCGTAGGTCAAGGATCAACCCTTTTGTTGCATTTTTCTCTTTCATGGCATTTTTGATCCCATCAACTACTTTTTGATCAAAGGATGTGACATGGACATAGAGTAGTTTATCTTCTATGGTCTTCACATAGACGGATTGTATCTTGATAATATCTCTGACGATCTTGATCTCAAGTGGTTTAGGCTCGTGTTTTCGAATAATGGTCAAAACCAAAGAGGTTTTAGGTTTACCCCTCATCAATTTGACAGACTCATCGATATTCATCCCGATCGTTGCTACTTCATTGATCTTTAAAATGATATCACCCGCTTTGACACCTGCTTTAAATGCTGGGGTACCATCTATAGGAGCGATGACTGTCAGGGCACCATCTTTCATCCCGATAGAGATACCCAACCCACCAAACTCACCTTTGGTTTGTACCGTGAGATCTTTATAGTCTTTGGTATTCATAAAGGTAGAGTGGGCATCAAGGTTGGTAAGGAGTCCTTGGAGTGCTTTGTCGACAAGATCTGTGGTGTTTATATCATCTACATACTGACTCTCTATCACGTTTAGAATCTGTGTAAACTTGATGTAGGCTTCAAGTTTTTCTTTTGCTGTAGAAGGTGTATATTTTTTTGTAGCATTATCGTCTGCTTGAGCAAATGATCCAAAAATGTAGGCAACAGCAATCGTTGATGTCAGCCCTGCAAGTATAATTTTTTTACTTTTTTTTATCATAATATTCTTTCTAGAATTAAGTTCATTATTTTATTAAAAAACAACTAAAAGGTTGCTTTTTAGTACTATAGCAGTAGCGGGTTAACCATTTTTTTCTTTGAGAAATTTTTTTATCAGGATTCTCAGCTCTTGTTCTCTCCTTTTTGAACTTTTGTCAGCATAGATGATCTGTTCATATAAGGCATCTATTTCTCGAATAAAAGATTTATGGGGATAGGTATTGTTATAGCGAAGAAGATACTGATGTAAAGTCTCTTCCTCCTCTCTCACATAGGCTTCTTTTTTTAATCTTTTCAATAAGGGTTGCATAATGACTAAAGTTTCACTGCCGTACTGTGGTCTTTTGAAGTAGGCAATAATAATAAAAGTGAGCAAGATAAGGGCAATGAAACTCAATACAAAGCTAACGATGAAAATAGGGTTCTTTTTCGCATAGTCTAAGAGTTGAAGTTGTCTTATGTGAGAGTAGTAGAGTACCCATGTTTCAACTTGGTACTTCACATACATAAGATAGAGGTTGATCTCTTTAGAAAGAGAGCTTGAAGCACTTTGTGTGTTTTCATTTGGATCAGTGAGCTCACCGTTGTTCTCTATCTTGCTTGCTGTAGAAGTTGTTTCAAAACGTACCCAGTGTTCATCGATGTAGAGCTCTGCCCAGGCATGTGCATTTTTTTCTTTCACTGCCAGATAGTTTTTTAATCCATTGGAAGGATCAGCTTTATAACCTGTAACGATACGCGCAGGAATCCCCGCCATGCGTGCCATGGTGACAAAAG
>JAUVCL010000197.1 GCA_030595845.1 Campylobacterota bacterium | reverse complement strand
TCTTTAAATATCTTGATCACTTCGGCATCAATCTCTTGCATATATTTTACACGATCTTCATCTACAAAGTTCAGAGCATTTACCCAGTTATTGATATCTGCATATCCTACATGAAGTTCGTTTTTCCCTTTAGGAATGTAGAAATAAACAGAACATGGTGCAAACATACCCGCTTCAGGGATTCCTCTGTTAAAGATAGAATTTGAGAACTCAAAGTGACAAAGTAGAGATACCCAGTACGCATCGTATTCTTCAAAGTCTAATTCCATATCGTCATATTCAAATTTAAGGTCTACAAACCCTGCAATGATAAAGTTATTTTTAGCAAAACGTCCATCATGGTCTCCGATGAACTCTTCGATGAACTCTTCCAGATCCTCAGGTTCGTCAAATTTCTTGACCATTTTTGTAAGTCCACGTTCAGGAAGTGGTTTTGTATGTTCAAATTTTTTACTTACCATTGGTTTAAGTTCTTTATTGACCAAAGCATCCCAAGGCTCTACCATATCTCTAAACTCTTTTCTTGTAGTTTCATCTTTTTCACCAATGATGTCTAACATTGTATTTGAAGCAAGATGCCCATACCATGTGGTGTCGTCATTTTCAATATCAAGTGTTTTATACGCTAAAAAGTTAAAGGGTGCATAGGCTCCAAAGTCAGGGTTTTTAATAAGCAAAGGTCTCATTTTTTCTTTGTTAATGATACTGAAAAATGAGATCATTTCAACATTTTTTTCTTTGAACTTATTATTGTAATGTACCTGAATGTTTTTGGTTGCGGCTACCGTACTGTATCCGATAGACTCTATCTTTTTAATGAATGTATCCAGCTCAACCTCTTTATTTCCTTCAGAACCCTGGAACTCTGCTGTTAGTTCTACTGTAGCGATATTTGAGCGTACGTCTGCATAGGCAAAACCTGTCACTATTATACAAGTCAATAGTATGTTACTTAATTTCATATTTGTCCTTTATATTATAAAAATAATTAGTTATGATAATGCAAGTTCTATTAATTAGGGTTTAATCAGCGTAAAACCTACTGCCTTTTCAGACCATATGACTCTTATTGGGTTATAATTCACTCTATGTACAAACAAACCTATAAACAGATTCATAACTGGTATCAAAGTCATGGAAGAAAAAATCTTCCATGGCGTAGTACCCATGACCCTTATCACATCTATCTCTCAGAAGTGATGCTTCAGCAGACACAAGTGAAAACTGTTTTAGAGCGTTACTATTTTCCTTTTTTAAAAAAGTTTCCATCACTCAAAGCCTTAGCTGATGCACCTCTTGATGATGTACTGAAGATGTGGGAAGGACTTGGTTATTATAATCGGGCTAAAAATTTGCATAAAACTGCTCAAATATTAGTCCAAGGGCAACCACAAGGGTTTGCCCCTACCTTTCCTTCACAGATAGATGAGCTTATTAAGCTTCCTGGCATTGGTAAAAATACAGCACATGCTGTAGCTACCTTTGCTTTTAATCAACCAGTGCCCATTATGGAAGCAAATGTAAAACGTATCCTATGTCGTCTAAAAAAACTCCTAACTCCAAATGACAAACAACTTTGGGAGCTTGCATATATGTTAATTGATAAGGTCAACCCTTTTGATTATAATCAAGCTATGATGGATATAGGTGCGACCATTTGTACACCCAAAAATCCAAAATGTGACCTCTGTCCTTTAAGTGATATGTGTAAAGGTAAAAGAGCTCCCACCCTCTATCCTACTAAGAAAAAAAGAGTTGTTCCAACACGTGAAGAGAACATTATGATATCTCTTTACAATGACAGACTTTCACTTATACAACGTAAAGGAAAATTCTTACATGGATTGTGGGGATTTGAATCTACAGAGGTACCTCTTTGTGCATCTGAATACATTGGTGAAGTAACCCATACTTATACACATTTTAAACTTTTATGTAAAATTTATGTGTACTATGAGATCGATAAAGAACAAATAGATTATTTTACAACACAAGAGATACGTAAACTCGCTATTTCAAAGGTAGACGAGAAGATTGTTAAATTGTATTTAGATACAATGTGAAAAATAAATATGGTGGATATACCCCAAGGGCATTTCCGTTGGGCAATCCACCCTA
Source organism: Campylobacterota bacterium (assembly GCA_030595845.1). Classification (GTDB taxonomy): domain Bacteria; phylum Campylobacterota; class Campylobacteria; order Campylobacterales; family Sulfurovaceae; genus Sulfurovum. The sequence goes on along the minus strand of JAUVCL010000197.1, from coordinate 1,230 downwards.
CCTAGGAATCATGCATGTCAAAAGAAGAAGAATTTGAACAGGCCATTACAAAAGTACTAGAGCTGATAGGTGAAGACCCAAAAAGAGAGGGACTGCTTAAAACACCTTCACGTGTAGCAAAAGCCTTTGGGTTTTTAACAGAGGGGTACCAGCACGATCCAAAAGAGATCCTCAGCCAAGCACTTTTTACTACTTCAAATGATGAGATGGTTCTTGTGCGTGACATCGAGTTTTACTCCATGTGTGAACATCATATGCTTCCCATCATCGGACGTGCACATATAGCATATATCCCCGATGGTAAAGTAGTAGGTCTTTCCAAAATACCCCGTATCGTCAATGTATTTGCAAGGCGTCTACAGATACAGGAACAGATGACAGAACAGATCGCAGATGCCATCTCTGAAAGTATCAATCCTAAAGGAGTTGCAGTTGTCTTACACGCACGTCACATGTGTATGGAGATGAGAGGGGTTGAAAAAGTAAACTCAACCACTGTCTCTTCTGCCCTTCGTGGTCTCTTTAAAAGTGATGAACGTACAAGGTCTGAGTTTTATAATCTCATTAATAGCCCTGCCCCTTCTCATTTTTAGATTATCATACCCTTTACTTTCCTTGTAAGATCCAAGAGAGTGCTTTTTCTCTCTTTTTAAAGTGTTTTATTTTCCCTTTCATCAGGTGGCTCATCATCTGTACAGAAACCTCTTCCCATCTTTTATCACCTATGATCGCCATTTTAGTAAAGTCATTACGATGTTTCAAACCAAACTTAAGATCATCCCAAGCTGCCAAAAATTCCCAACCTATAAATTTTTTCATATCTATTAAAAGGTCTGCTTCTAATCCTTTTGCTTCTTTTAATGCCTTATCTACCATAGGTACAAAAAGTGTATAATCTTCATGTGTTAATTTACCAAGCATCACTATCTCGATAAATACTCTTTTTTTATTTCTCTTTATAGCCACACTGATACCATGTTCTTTTAGTCTCTCTGCCATCATAGATCCTTTTATGTTTTATAACTTTAGTATAGCATATGTATATCAAGAGCGTATTATCTGATTAGGAGTATAATTCTCCTCTTTATCTGTATATTTTATTTTAGATTAAGAATAAATGCGTATTATGCAGAAAATCAATTAAGACAAATTTTGTCCTAATTAAATTGAGTATCGTTTTCAAAGGAAAAATATGAATGTATATTTAGACAACAATGCAACGACTTTAGT
>JAUVCL010000022.1 GCA_030595845.1 Campylobacterota bacterium | reverse complement strand
TCTTTCATTTTTAGTTTGTTGATCTTCGCTTTTACTTTATATAACATTCAAGTTCCTTTAACGGTATACGTTTTTATACCTTATAGTTTGTGTACTATGTGTCTTAATACTGTATAATACCTAAAAAAATTTTAAAGGTACAGTATGAATATTACTTATAAACTCTCACAGGAAGAATACCTACAAGCGGTAAACCTTCATCATAAGAAAAGTCATAGAGTCGTGAAACTGCTCATATATATAGCTTTGGCAGCGGTCATAGTACTGGTAGGTACGGACTTTAGCAATACACGTGAGATTATCACAAACATCCTTGCGGCATTTTTTTCCATCTCTTTTTATATGCTTTTCGTCAGAATGCTCTCCAGCTATCAGGCTAAAAACATTTATACAAAAAGCCCAACACTAAAAAGTGAGATAACCTTGCGAATATCAGGAAAAGGTATCAGGTTTGATAAGAAGGGTACGGAGAAAACCATTGCATGGAGTCAATTTAATCAATGGGAAAAAGATGAAAAGTTTTATCTGCTCTATACTACCCCACGTCAATTTAATGTCATCCCTGTGCGTGTAATGAACGACATACAGAGAAAAGAATTTGATGATTATCTGGAAAAGTACCTTCCTACTCTTTCACCTAGATCATAGGAATGTACCACTTTTTATAATAAGCTACAATACGCAGTATCACACCTAAAATAAACACCATACTCAAAGAATAGACATCCACCATTTCATAGCTGTCCAACACATATAGGAGAGCCCCTATGATGAGCGCTACCGTCCCATAAAAGCCTGTTTTCAAAACAAATGGTATCTCATTTATGATCACATCCCTAATGATACCTCCACCCACTGCTGTAACAAAAGAGAGAGCCAGCACACCCGTGATATTTAAGTCATGTTCCAAGCCGACAAGTGCACCTGTAATACTAAAAGAGATAAGTCCGATAGAGTCACTCAAAATAAAAAGCGGTTTATTCTCTATACTGGATTTGTTATGAAATTTCAGTAACACAAGAAAAAGTATGATAAAGATCATAACAACGACAGGTGCTGTATGGGTGAAAGTATAAGGTGTTTTATGTACGGCCACATCTCTTATGATACCCCCGCCAAATGCCGTTAAAAAGACAGAAATAAGAACCCCAAGGAAATCCAGTTTATTACGTACGGCTACAAAGAAACCACTCATGGAAAAAGCAATGATACCGATATAGTCTGCAACTTCAAACATCATTCACCTTTTCAGTTTATCATAAAACACAAACACTAAAAATGTCACCCAAGAAAACCCTAAAATTACTCCGGCTATCACATCACTGAACCAATGTACTCCCAGATATATACGGGAAAAAGAGATCAGGACTATCCAAAATATAGATATAAATAACAAGGGTAGCCGTAGACCTACACCAGAGACTCTTTTTGCAAAGATAACATAGAGTGTCAATGACAACGCTGTTGCCATGGTTGCATGTCCAGAAGGAAACGAATAACCACTTGCAAAAATTATATCAGATACAGGCCTTATCCGCTGAATGATCAGTTTGATCGAAACAAAAGCAATCTGTGCTCCCAATATAGAAACGAAATAAAACAAAAGCGCATGATACCATTTTTTATAAGCAAAGAACAGCATAAAAGCAATTGAAAAAACCAGTATCCCCCTGCCATTATTAAGATTGGTAAGCGTGATCATAGACTCACTGAGTAACGGTATTTGCATACTTTTCATTTGCATGTTAATCCAAGCGTCAATATGCATAATGTTTTCTATCATTTTTTACATCCAATCACTCAATACTAAATGACTAAATCCCCTCTGCGATCATCGCATCCGCCACTCTTTTAAATCCTGCGATATTCGCACCATCAACATAATTTCCTTCAACACCATACTCTTTCGCAGTTTCTGAAACATTGATACATATCTCTTCCATCGTTGCTTTGAGTTTGGTCTCAACTTCATCAAAAGTCCATTTCTGCATGGCAGCATTTTGACTCATTTCAAAACCACTGACTACAACACCACCTGCATTTGCCGCTTTTGCCGGAGCAAAATAGATATCACTCTTTAATATAAGGCGTACAGCTTCAGCTGTAGATGGCATATTGGCTCCCTCTGAAATACACTTACAACCATTCTTGATCAGTTTTTTGGCATCAATAGCTGTCAGTTCATTTTGTGTTGCACACGGGAAAGCAGCAAAACAAGGGATGTGCCACACCGCATGACCATCTTTAGGATAGTCTGCCACAGGGGTAAATTCTGCATCTGTATGCACTTTAATATACTCTTTAAGTGAAACACGTTTCTTGAGTTTCAAATCTTTTAATAATTCAAGATCAACACCTCTGGAATCATACAGTGTCCCTCCAGAATCTGAACAAGATACAGGAATAGCACCAAAGTGCTGTAGTTTTTCTATGGCATGCAATGCAACATTACCCGCACCGCTGACGGTACAGACTTGATCTTTTAAACACTCATCCTCTCTCCTTTCCAACTCCAGCATCTTTCGCGTAAAATAGATGACACCATACCCAGTAGCTTCAGTTCGCATCTGTGAGCCGCCAAAGAAAGGTGGTTTTCCGGTTAGAATACCTTCAAATGAGGATGTAATAGATTTATACTGTCCAAACAAATAGCCTATCTCACGTGCCCCAACACCAATATCACCTGCAGGCACATCAATACGCGGTCCAATATACTTATGCAGTTCTTTCATAAAGGCTGAACAGAACTTCATCACTTCAAAATCGCTCTTGCCTTTAGGATCAAAGTCACTCCCCCCTTTAGCCCCGCCAATAGGTAAACCGGTCAATGCATTTTTTAAGATCTGCTCAAACCCTAAAAATTTTAAAATACCTTCATTAACCGTAGGGTGAAATCGCAGACCACCTTTATAGGGTCCCAGTGCATTGTTAAACTGTACCCTGTACCCTGTATTGACCTGGATCTCATTTTTGTCATCCAACCAAGCTACCTTAAACTTGATCACCCTGTCTGGTGTGATAAGTCTTCTTATGATGGCATTTTTTGCACTTTTTGCATACACTTCATCTGATTTAAAGAGAGGTAAAAGAGATAACAGCACCTCTTCCATGGCTTGAAAAAACACATCATCTTCAGCACACTGTTCATTCCTAAGCTTTGCTATCTCTTCTTTTGCATTGACCGTGGTTATTCTCTTCATCATATTTTTTCCTTAAATCTAATCGCTAGATTAGCTATAATATTATTAATTTGAAAGTGGGCTTGCACATCCGATAGTACCTTCTTTGGCAGCTTTTTCATAGATAGTCAAGCCCCCTTCTTTAGTTCCCGATCTCATCACCACATTAATAGCATCTGCAACGCTGTACATTTCCCATGTGATATCACCATTTTTACACTCTTTTACACCAAATTCCGTATAACGTTGTATATGCTTATCTGTCACCGGTGCTTTTGTATAACTAGATCCTGTTGGTACACTATACTGCTTTCCATTTTCAAGTGTCACGATTTGCTTTGTTGTATTCACTGTAGGCTCACTTGTACTACATCCTATTACCAATAAAGCCAACCCTGATATTAACGTTACATTTAATGCTTTCATTCTTCTTCCTATGTTTTAATTTACTTATTTAATAGTATCACGTTTTATATTCTAATTAAGCCATAAAAAGACGAATTACCTATAACTTTATTGACAAATTATTTTTTATGGGATTATTCTAAAAAAGTAGTATGGTTGTAAAATCAACGATTAACGGATGGATAATAAATTGTTTATCTATGTAAATTGAGGGGAATAATTTCATGTAGAGTACATGAAAAAAGGAGCAGCCCAAAAGGCTACTCCCGTATTATATGTGTAGCGAAGAGATTATTTTAAGAATCTTCTTCTAAATGGATAAAGTGCACCCAATGCCATCATAAACAACAACGTCATATCGAAGCCATTGCTATTAGGATTGTATGTACAACCACCACCGCTACTTGTAACTGGTTCAAGTGAAATTGCTACAACATTCACAGTTCTTGTTTCTGTTGCCGTATTTCCTGCTACATCTGTTGCTGTATAAGTAAGCGTATAAATACCAACGGTTGAAGTATCTACTGTTCCACTTACAGTAACTGTAACAGTTCCATCTACCGCATCTGTTGCTGTTGCACCAGGATCAGTAAATGTCCTTCCTTGTAACACAGTCATAGGATTGTCTCCAGTAAGTGTGATCACTGGTGCTGTCTCATCAGCTGGAGGAGGCGTTGGAATCGAATCATCTGCACCTACATAACTTGGAGCTGTTTGATCTGCCGCTACATGTGGTGTAATACGCAAAGTAAATGTTGAACCGATAGCTGCATTCTCTCCCACATTAATAATGTAGTTTAATCCAAGGTTCAATACATCTTCTATTCCACCTACTGAATATAGATCACCAGACCATGCAGCAAAATCATCCGCTGTTGCTAAAGCCCAAGTATAATCATAAACAAAATTCTTAGGATCAGATTTGTCTACAATTACACTATTTTTATACCATGCATCTTCTGTAGTATCAGGTGCTTTACCAAAAAATGCTAGCAGGACACCATCTGTTTCTGGATCAGCATCATGATCATGAAAAACACCCTGTGGTTCCCAAATATCAGGTAGCCAGTTGCCAAAAATTGCCTGATAGTTACCACCATCCATATCTCCAGTATGAGAGATAGTTTGATTTGTGTCTGATAATACTACTGGATAGTATGCTCTAGTGGAATCAAAGAATCCTGGTGCCTCAAAGTTATCATCAATCGGACCCCATAGGCCATGTGACATATTTGCCATATCCTCTACATTCCAAATGTCAGTATTATTATCTTCACCTAGACCAAGAGAAAGTGTTAAAGCAGCATTCGGTACAGCAGCCGCACCAACACCTGCCAAGACCTCTACTTTATATCCATCAAGTCTTACACCTGTATAGTTATTTGCTTTTTGTAAAACTTGGTATCTTCTAACTGTTGTATTTGTATCGGTATCATCAAGATTAAATACAAGATCTATCGATTTACCATATGCACCTGGGGCAACACCCTCTACACTTGATGGCAACATATTAATTTTATAACGCTTATGTGTTTGAAAAGGACTTGAACAAATGACAGGTTGTGGTGTCACATCATCAAGATATCCTCCCGCTTGATAAGAAGAAGTCATGATACAGTTAAATGGTTTACCGTGTTTCACATCCATGTCATCATTGATAACTTTAATACCTGCAGGTTCTCCCACTGGGTAATCTTTACCATGCAAATGTCCTACAACTGTACCTGCTGTATTTTTAATGTCAGATTCAAAAGAAGTTTCAGGTACCAATCCTATATACTCTCCTGTTGTTGTATTAAATTCTCCTATATCTCCAGTAAAGTCATTAACATCAACAATTCTGACATTTACATTATCAAAATTCCAACCACCAAAACCATACTGCTGGTTATCAACACGTATATTACCAGCATCTGCTGGATCACCAGCATCAGTAATAATCTTACCTGCATACGCACTTGTTCCAAGTAACATTGCTGTGACCAAACTAAGTCCTAAAAACTTTTTTTCACTTTGTAGCTTCATTATCTTCTTCCTTTGATTGTTTGATAGCAAAATATAATCTATCTATAGTTATTATAACATTTTTCTAGATCGATTGTATCACCTGAAGAGGTGATTTTTTTGACTTTTTAAATCTAATATATATACTTCTCATTATACGCATAGCAATACTATAATATAATCCATACAATAAGATAAGGTCATTTTGAAAATATATTTTTTGTTTAAATGACTAGTAAGAAATGCAATATGGTATAAGAAGATTTCAGAGAGAAATACGAAGAGAAATTTAATTTCCCTTCGCGTATTTAAATAATCAGACTATTTATTTATAGTCTGAAAATCTAGAGATAGATGATGTTGTGTCGAAAACACCTTCTCTATTATATTTTGAAATAAGCGTACCCTGTGATGGCAATGCCTCATCAAATCTATATATCTCTGTTGTAGACGTATTTTCCGGACCTTCATAGTGAAGTTTTATCTCAAGGTCATCATCTGTATTGATATACCAGTTATCGCCTTTACTTCCCCACGGAGTAGTTCCAGTTATATTAATACCTGCACATATAACAAAACCATTCACATCAACTGCTAGAGGTATGTCATAGTAACATGCTGACGGGCCATCTACTTTGTCTGTGATAAGCATTAGTTTATCGTAAAAAGTTTCTTGCACCATAGTAGCTGGTACTGCAACAGGTATTAGTTTATCCTCAGGCTCTATTGAAGGAGGCTTTAGTTGCCAGTATTCATCAACAACAATAACATTCATAAGATCTCCACCTTTTGTTACAGTAAGTATATTACCTGTAATTCCAATACCTGGTTCTCTATCAAATGCGTAGGTTGCAATTTCGTTTGTTATGTCGGTTCCCCAATATGCATATACCTTTCCATCTACTGTAGTATTCCAGTGACCTCCACCACCTGTAGGACTCCAGCTTGGAACATCAAAACCAAATGCACTAAAGGCTACAAAGCCTGAAAGGTCTGGGTCTCTAAAGTAGACATGACTAATACCATTAACATTTTTTTCTCTAATTCCATCACCTTGTACATTTGCTACATTAGGATCAGTATTTTCTTTATCTGCTACAACTGGATAGTTATAGATAGGGGAAATAGTATTTTCAACAGTTGTTACAATGATTTCAACATCGTCTGCATCAAATAGTTGTGTATTAGTCCATGTTCCAATAAATTCAAATACTTTAGCAGTACTGACTTTTACAAATTTATTATTTGGGTAAAAAGAAAACTCTCCCTCTATGCCTGCAAATACAATTGTATCACCAACATAGCTAGCTGGGTCGATACCTACAGGATCATCTGTAAAGAGTACCTCTGCTGTAGTTGTAATAGCTGCTCCATCTACGCTAGCTGTAAAGGTTACCGTTTCGATAACCGTATTCGTTGCTGTGAACGTATACGTACCATCAGCATTAGCTGTTACAGCTGAAATCGCTGCTGTCGCTGAATCACTTGCCATTGTTACAGTATAAGCATCTGCTGTTGTAATAGTATTACCATTACTATCTGCCAAAGTAACAGTAAGAGTAGCCGTAGCAATACCGTCATTTAGTACTTCAGAAGGAGTTCCGGTTACATTTGACTCGCTTAAATCAGGCTCACCTGCTACAAATACTACACTTGCTGTATTTATACTATTAACACCATTTAGCTCAGCTGTATATGTTACTGTTTCAGCCACTGTATTGTTAGCTGTAAATGTATAAGTACCATTACTGTTATCTGCTGCTGCAGAAGGAACAGAAGTTGTTGAACTACTAATTAATGTTACAGCATCCCCACCTGTTGTAGCATCCCCATTACCATCTACCAATGTCACTGTAATAGTGGTATTTGTTGCACCATCTGCTACTACATCTACTGCTGGAACGGCAACTACTGTTGTAAGTGGATTCGTTATATCGGGAGCAGTTGCATCTGTAAATACTACTGTTGCAGTATCTGTAATAACTTCTCCATTTAATGAAGCAGTATAAGTTACAGTTTCAACCACAGTGTTTGTTGCTGTAAAAGTATACGTACCGTTAGCATTATCTACTACTGAAGAAATAACTGAACTTCCAGTACCAGCCATTGTTACAGCAGCACCACCACTAATAAGTGAAACGCCATTACTGTCTTTTAATGTTACAGTAATCGTAGTTGCTGATGTACCATTTGCTACTACAGGTGTAGTTGCTTCTACTACTGAAGTTGTTGCATTTGCTTCACCTATTGTAGCCACTATAAATGCAACTGGAGCAGACTGTACTGTTACTTCTACACCATTGACTGTAGCGATATATCTTATATCAGATTTTACTACTGATTGTGTAGCAAGGAATGTATATGTACCATTACCATTATCTGTTGGACCAGTAATAGTTCCTGTTGAGTTTGCTTTACTAGCAGTTAGTGTTACTGTATCACCACCTGTTGTAAGTAACACTCCATTGCTATCAGCTAAAGTTACTGTAATATTAGTATCTGTATTAACTGGTAAAATTAATGGATCAGCAACGACTGTAGTATTTGAATTGGTTGCATCTGCTGCTCCTGCTACTACATCAGAAATAACATTAACTTCTCTTGTCACAGTTGCTGCTCCATTTCCTGCGGCATCAGATACATTATAAGTTACTGTGTATGTTCCTACAGTATTATTATCTACAGAATTTACAGTAACAATCTTAGCAGTGATGTCTCCATCAACATCATCTGAAGCAGTTGCTCCTGCATCTGTATATGTCTCACCTTGTGTCACTGTTACTGGAGTTGTACCGAGCATTGTGATCACTGGAGCGGTAGTGTCAACTGGCTCATCTGGATCAATGATTATAAGTCCACTATCATCTAAAATAGCCTGAATCTTTTCCTCCGTATCGACATCCTCTGCTGTAAGAGATGCTACTAGTGCATTCATCTCATCAAGATTATCGGCAGTAACACCAACAACACCCGCATCGGTATAATCTTCTACCGTTGGAACAGGTTGCGTCTGATCATCAGCATAAGCCCCAATCTTATCTATCGCTATACTTTGTGGTGTATCTGTGTCAACTGGAGTAGATGACCCTCCACATCCCGCTAAAAAAAATGAACTTGCTACTAACAAGCTCATAAAAAAACCAAATCTCTTCATCGTATCATCCTTCTAAAATATTTATACACCCATAAGATATATTTTATTAGCTTATCAGAATAATAATTTCAAGACATCACCCTAAAGGGTTATTTATGGGTTTTTAAAGTTTTTTATCATAGAATCAATAAATTAATATAAAGTACACACTATGCCTACACAAATAACTGACACAGAAGCACTACATAAAATTATTGATTTACAGTCATGTATTATAGAGGGTAAAAGTGTTAAAACGCTACTGTATAAAAGCAAGGATTATTTTCTTGAACAATCTAGTGCAGATTTCATTACTATTTATATGAATGAGCATGAAATGATAAAACCTGAATATATACTTGAAAAAGAGATGCTACTTTCAGACTTGTTAGAAAAATATATTTTCAGTAAAAAAAACTTTAAATGGGAAAAGTTTGTGGCCAATTGTACAAAACTCTTAACTCCAGGGATGAAATATGCAAAGTTCACGGAACGTTATCAGCTTTTCAAAGGGCTTCTCAGTAAACGGGAAAGTATTTCATTTACAGAAGAACTTCAAATGAGAAATGGCATAATTATGCCACTTCATACTGCTGATAATAAAGAGGTTATCGGATATGTCTGCCTTATCTTTCAATCAGATATTGATCCTGATATGGAAAAAGTTGAACAAGTAAAAACAATACTAGGGACAATTTTACATCCACTCTATGACAGAGAACGCAATACCCTCTACAGTAAATGTATTCGTATAGATGAAGAGATGCTATTTTTAACCAAGAAAGAGAAGAAAATCGTAAAACATGTTTTAACAGGTGCATCCTATGAAAACATAGCCCAAACGTTAAATATTTCCATCAATACACTTAAAACGCATATGAAAAACATTTTTAAGAAATCCAATGTAAGTTCAAAGATAGAACTTTTCAACAAATACCACATCCGTCTTTAAGAGGTTCATCATGGAAATAACACTTTTTTTTGAAGCACTCTGGCAACTCTCTGTTGCAATGGCTCCATACATACTCTTCGGATTGGCATTTGCAGGTATTTTACATGAAATTGTACCAGACAGCATCGTGACAAAACACTTAGGTAAAGAGAGTATTACTTCTGTGGTCAAATCTACTGTCTTTGGCATACCTTTGCCTGTTTGTTCCTGTGGAGTCATTCCACTTGCTACTTCTATTAAAAAATCGGGTGCAAGTAAAGGTGCCACCCTCTCCTTTCTCATCTCTACCCCTATTACAGGTATAGATTCCATTATGGCAACTTACGGAATATTTGGATGGATATTTACCCTTTATCGTGCTATTACCTCTATGATCATAGCCATGGTCGCAGGTATCTTGACCAATATCTTTGACAAAGAGACAATTACAAGGGTAGATATGGAATCTACCCCTACGAGTGCATTTTTAACATTTAAACCCGTAGGGGTAGATTCAATATCTGCCTTCAACATAAAGTCAAAAGAAGAAGAGAGCTGTGGTACAGGAACAGGCAGCTGTTGCAGCACGACACAAGAATCCAAGACCTTTTCTTTAGCTGCAGCGATGAAGTATGCTTTTACTACCTTACTCGGCGACATAGCCAAACCACTGTTCTGGGGTCTTCTCCTCGGTGCTCTTATTACTGTAGCCATACCTGAGAACCTCTCTGAGATACTTAAAGAGTATACACTACTCTCCTACCTCATCGTTATCATCATCGCTGTACCTATGTATGTTTGTGCTACAGCATCCTTACCCATAGCTGCAGGACTTATGCTTTCGGGAGTCAGTGCAGGAGCAGCATTTGTATTCCTCTCTGCAGGACCTGCTACCAATACCGTGACCATTGGTGTGGTAAAAAAGATGTTGGGTACACGCTCTCTTATCATCTATCTGGGAAGTATTATTGTGGGAAGTATATTTTTTGGACTGGGGTTGGATTATCTCTTTGATAGTTCCAATATTGATCCTGGATCATTGATACATTTGCATGAAGAATCCGGGCTGATCTCTACAATAAGTGCTGTCATACTTTGGGGATTCATAGTATGGTTCATCTCAAAACCATACTTTACAAAGAAGCATAACGAGAGTTCCTGTTCTTAACTATTACCGCACTCTTTGTTGTTAATGACGTCCACCGCCGCCACCACTTCTTTGTCCAGCACCTGAACCTGAACCTGAATAGCTTCTACTTGAACTGCTACCTTTATACTGGTTTTGATTTTCATGTTTGTATTGGTTTTTTGTACCACTACCCATCTCATCACTATTTTTATATCTATATTTGTTTCGTTCTTGCTTTTCAATTTTTTCTTGCATTCTAAGATGCTCTTGAAGGTTATCTTCAACCGCAAATAGTGAAGGAGAAGCTAAAAGTGCTATTGCACCTAATACCAGTAAAGTTTTTTGCATTGTAAATCCTTTTAATGTTTGAATGACTAGGGTAATTAGAAGTGCCCTAAGTATTTGTTACAGTAAAAGTATAGGAAAAGAGTATGAAGTAACTATGAAGTAAAAAAGAGAAAGCAGAAAAGTGTAAAATTATCTACCTCCTCTGCCCTTGCCACCGCCACCCATACTGCCTCCACTTATGCCACCTGAAGACATACCAGCAGAAATGCCACCCGTACCACCCATCATATTACTCTGTGGTGAGCCATCATTAATTTTAAATTTAAATCTGGACTTATTGGCATATTCATAGCTTTGCGATTTCTTTTTCTCACGCGCTTTATCTTTAGATTCAATCTCATTAGCATCATAGGTATCTTTAAAAATAAAACGTGATCTTTTTTTAACTATTTTCTTTTTGGGTGCAGGCTTTACAAGAGGCTTTTTCTCACCAGCCTCCTGTAAAATAGCACCCAAACTGTTTTCTTCAGCATAAAGGGATACGGTGCCCCATATATAAAGTATAGAAATAATAAACATATATCGCATAGTGGCACCTTTCTTTAGGGCACATCTAATAACCCTAGTTACTCATAACATCACTAGATTTTGTCTAGGCTAGGCACTCTTTTGAAGTCCTAGCCTTAGCTAAGTCAAAAAAGAGTAACAACGCATAGGCGAAAGCTAGTGATGCCCGAAGGGTGGGCTTTGCAAAGCCCATTATCAGTGACTAGGGTTATTAGATGTACCCTTTATATGCTTATTATAGTAAGAAAGTATGAAAAGAGTATGAAGTCCTATTTTACGCAATATGATATAATATTTGTAGAGTATAGGAGTTGTTATGAAAATTTTATTATTAGAAGACGATATCGCTTTATCTGACATCATGTCTGAGTACTTGGAAGATAATAATTTCGACTTAGATCTTGTCTATGATGGGGAAGAGGCCATGGAAAGCGCCTATGAATCTCAATACGATCTCTATATCTTTGATGTGAATGTCCCTGCTATCAAAGGTTTTGACCTACTCCAAACCCTCCGAGAAAGTGGAGACACTACCCCTACCATATTTGTCACTTCACTTAATGATATTGAGGATGTTTCAAAAGGCTTCGAAAGTGGTGCAGATGATTACCTCAAAAAACCTTTTGAGCTTGCAGAACTGCTTTTACGCATTAAAAATATACAAAAACGTTCATTTACACAACAACGTTCTACCATTATACATATAGATAAGACTATTACTTTTGATATAGAGACAGAGTTGTTGTATACAGGTGAGGAGAGTGTTTCTTTGCCACAAAAAGAGCTTAAACTCCTAAAACACTTTTTACAGCACCCAAACGAGATCATCACATTTGAGAGCCTAAATGAAGTGCTTTGGGATTATGATGAAACACCCTCCGCAGAATCTCTAAGAGCACATATAAAGAACCTAAGAAAAAATCTTAACAAAGATATGATCCAGAACCTCAGAGGTCACGGGTACAGATTTGAGATGAAAGCCTCTGACTGATGCGAGCGAGTACAAAAAGTGTCATCTTTTTTATGGTGGTGTACTTAGGCTCTCTAAGTCTTTTGGCCTCCGGTATGGCGTACTTGTATTATATGGATCAAAAAAAGTCCCTTATCGATCAACTGCGTCTTGAGATGCGCTACAAAGTAAAAAGTATTAATGCAAAATTAGAATATTATCATTTAAACCAAGATGAAGAATTTACATTTTATGAAGAAGGTTATGGCATAGCACTCTATGATAATAAAAGAGAATTAATAGTCTCTACTTTTCACAATGGAGATATTGACTTTACTCAATTCTTTTATGTCAATGATGAAGAGTATTATCTTGTTGAGTCTCTCTATAAAGAGTATTTGGGTGTCAAATATATCGTCACAAAAAAGGCACTTGCCCCTCATAAGTTAGAGGAAATTAAAGAACGTATTGCACTTATTGCACTGTATGCTTTCCCGTTTCTTATTTTTGTTGCTTTTATTTTATCCAAGATCATGCTCGCTCCTATCAACAGATCTATCTCTACTTTAAGAAAATTCATGAAAGATGCAACCCATGAGATGAATACTCCTATCAGTACCATCCTCATGAGTTTTGAACATATGGATAAGAAAGATCTTACTACAAAACAGCTTCGCTCTCTTGATCGTATAAATATAGCAACTAAAACCCTCTCTGGTCTGTACAACGACCTCTCCTTTGCCTCCTTCCATGACTATATACAGTATGAAGACAATCCTATAGACGTAAAAGAAGTAGTAGTAGAGCGTATAAAACATGTTGATACGCTCATACATTTTAAACTCTTGCACATAGATTGTAATATGCAATCGAAGATCATCCATATGGATAAACGAAAGTTGATACTGCTCATAGACAATCTTCTCTCAAATGCTATCAAATTTACGAGAAAAAATGGTCTTATCGAAGTGACATTGACAGAAGAGTACTTGTCGGTAAAAGATAATGGATTGGGCATCTCAAAAGAAGATCAGCAGAGTATTTTTAAACGTTTCAAATCGAACCATAGTTTAGAAGGAGGATTTGGTGTTGGTCTTGATATCGTCTCTCAGATCTGTAAAGAATATCATATTAAGATACTCCTAAACTCAGAACTTTCCAAAGGAAGTGAATTTAAACTGATCTGGGCCAAACATTCAAAATAATTTCCATATATCATACTTTTAGGTGAAGAAATAATTCTATTATTGCGATATAATTACAAATATAAAACGATTGGAGGTTAAGAATGAATATAATGAAAATAATGATACCTGTATTGACTACAGGTCTTCTTATGGCAGGATCGGGGGAATCCATTTATAAAAGTAAATGTGCAAGCTGTCATGGTAAAAAGGGTGAAAAAAAAGCTTTGGGAAAATCAAATATTATTACAGGCATGCCTGTAGATAAATTTATCACACTTACTAAAGCATATGCAACAGGTGAGAAAAAAGCAATGACCCTCGCCAAGATGGTTAAAAAACAATTTATAAATAAATATGATGACAAAGAGATAAAAGCTGTTGCGGAGTATGTCAACAAGCTATAGTGGTTAATAAATTTTAGGGAAGATTGAGATCATCCAATTTTTAATTGAAGCAAAATAACCTGGCGGGACATGTCGACCGGCAAAATAATTTATGCGCCAATCACTACCCTCTTTTGAAAAATAAAGTTTTTTGTTTTTGCCATCTTTTGTATAATGGACTATCATTCTTTCCAAGCCATTTTGTTCTGTGTTCTTTACCTCTATGTGTGGTGACAGATTACGGGAGAGAAGTTCTTCTGAGATCTTCTTTTCCACTTCATGCAATACATCTTTACTCTCTTCTATCTGATCCCACTGTGTTTTAAATACAGGATCATTAAAAGACAATTTTATGCCAAAAGGCTCCAACGTCATAATGTAAGATTCCTCAGTCATCATCTCTTTGATACTTTCTAAGTCACCACTATACAGCGCATGATAATATCTGCCTACTATTTCTTCAGGCTGCAAGTAGTCATCATGTTTTGTATTTTTATCTGTCATCATAGTACTATTTTATCTTTCTTCTCTTGCAATGGCTGCTTCATATGACTCAAGGTGGTTATAAGAACCTTCTCTTAAAATTTCATACGTTCTAATGATATCATCAGGCATATCCATAGATTCTATAGACTCAGTTAATGTACCTATATCTGTCTCTTCAACGAGTTTTCCAACCTTTAGTGCTTCTACTAACTCCGTTTCTCCTAAGTTGATACATGTTTCATAAAGCTCTTGCAAATAATCAACATGAAACTCTCCACAGGCACTTTCACTCTCATCGATCATAGAAACATCAATACCATAATTGATACATAATTTTTGTGCTGCATCCATATGTCTTTGTTCTGAGAGTTGGATACTTGCAAATGTACTTTCATCTGGGTATAACTCACCTAAATATATATAGACATCACGCGCAACTTTTTCTTCTTGATAGATGAAAAAAAGTCTGTCTTTTTGCTCTTCTGTAAGTCCAGAAACAACACTTGTTTTAGCCTTTGCATATGCCGAAGATGAAAGTAAAGCTACTCCACTTGCACCTGTAATTAGCATTTTAGTCAAAAAGTTTCTACGTTCATTTGTATTATTTTTGTTATTCATTTTAAATCCTTTAAGAATGTTTTTTAATTACAAGCGAAGTATAAGATAAGAGTATGAAACGAGTGTGAAGATGGCACTAAGTATAAGCATGAGTATCTCTATAGTAAGCTAAAAATATAGTATAATACAGCATGAAAAAATACTTAAAAATAGCATTTATCTCACTTCTTATACTTATCATCCTTTTAGCAGGACTTTTATTTACCCAAGTAGGAAATGATATTGTAAAACCTTACCTTAAAGCAGAGCTTGAAAAACAGACAAGTCTCCCTGTAGAAGTTGATCTGTTTAAATTACGTTATGACAGTACTGAGCTTAAAATAGTTGTTGATAATGCACTTACTGTAAATGTCATAAGTATATTTAAGCTTTTAGATCTATCTTTTGATGGTACCTATACAATCTATGCCAACAATTTTGTCTATGATGGAATAAACCTGAAAGAAGCCAACATAAACGGTGAATTTAAAGGTATACCAACAGATATACTTGTCAATGGTAAAGGGACTTCATTTGAAGCACCATTAAACTATTATCTTCGTGTTTTAGATGGTGATGCGAAAGAGATAACCATTAACCTCAAAGATATGAATTTATCTGATATCTTAGAAGTTACCAAGCAACCTCCTGTAGCCAAAGGCAAAGTCGATGCAAATATCACTATACCTACACTGGTAAAGGGTGAACGAAATACCCATGGAAAAATCATTTTTGATGGCATTACTTTTAATGATGAGATCATGAAAAAACGATACAAGGTCTCTATGCCTGAAGCAATGCAAATGGATGGCATAATAGATGCAAACCTTAGAGACACAACGGTGATTGGTAGTATAGATATGCAAAGTAACATTGCAAATGTAAACCTTAAAAATGTACGCTTTGATAGAGAGACAAAGTATATTTATTCAAACTATATGATAGACATCATGAACCTGAAAAGTCTTTCTGACCTGTTACGCACAAAGATGGATGGGGCTATCGCACTCGAAGGTCATCTGGAAAAAGAAAAAATATTAAAGATAACAGGGATAACTAAATCGTTAGGAGGAGAGATAAACTATAAGCTTTTAGATAAGAACTTTAGCGCTTCCATCGTAGCCGTTCCTGTGAAAAACATGTTGAACATGTTCCGTTTCCCAGCCTTTGTAAATGCCGATGCATCTGGTAATTTTGACTATAACCTCCAAAATAAAACAGGAAACACTAAACTAGCCCTTGAAGAGTTTCGACTTGCATCTAACACTGTGACTAGAAGTCTTGGAATGATGATACCAATAGACCCCTCTTCCATTGTCTTTGGTGAAACATCGCTCGATGCAGATATAAACGGAGATGAGATCAACTATACCCTGATGGCTAAAGCACTTGATGCTTCTATGACCGTAGGTGCAGCTACTATCAACAAAGAAAAAGATACCCATGATGCCAAGATAGAATTTGCCTATAGCCAATTCGCAATAAAAGGTAATGTAGGCGGGTCTATAAGACAACCTCGTGTAGGCTTTGATGCCACAGGTTTTATACCAGATACAGACTTTTTACCTAAAACAGAAAAAAAGATAAAAAAGTTTTTTAAACGCTTGTTTTAAAGTACCTGAAAATCATATCTATAATTTTAATGTCTAGTAAGTCTATAGACATTATGATTAAAATTTAATCACAAAATCACCTCTAAAAATCAATATCTAGTAAATCTATAGATTAAATGTTTAAAATTTAATCACTTTATCTCACACATTCTCTCAAATATAATATATAATTTTCTTATATAACTAAATAAGTAAGTAAGTAAAGGACAAGGCCATGAAATTTAAGACCCTTGCAAGCATCATCACCCTCTCTATCATCGCAATAACAATGTCACAAGCGAGTATTCAAGATAAGCTCCCAAAAATAGAATCTACTTCTTGCTGTGATATGGAAATATCTTGCTGTGATGAAACTACAGCAGCCATATATCAGTCTATGACTACTGCACAACTTCAAACTGAAGTAGAAAAACATATTAACAATAAAAGTTTATCTTTTATTCTAGGTAAAGAACTTATAAAAAGATGGACTAAAAGTTAATCAGTACTTCTTGTTCTTATACACCAAGAGATCTTCTTCGCTCAGATTATCTAGTAGTGACGACAGATACCCTTGAGATAAAAGTGTCACTTCTTTTTCTTTCAAGACTTCGACTTCTGGGGTAAATCCATTTTTAGAAAACAGTACATAATCAAAAATTTCTAGTTCTGCTTTTTCACACTTCTCTATAAGGGTATGCATCATGTTACTCTTTGCAGGTTCTTTAGAGTATTTACACGCACCTGCTATCATAGTACCTGACTTTCTTTTGGCGAGTATGTCTATCTCTAACTTTTTGTCGTAGTAAGACCCTATGGTTACAATAGGATCATCTTTAGACTTTGCGTTAAATGTTTCTTTCACGAGTTCAAAGAGTAAAATATTATTTAGTAAAATGGAAAAATTGTCTCTTACTTTATGCCATTTTTGTACAAACTCATCATAATTTCCTTGAGAAATACTTTGGTAGTTAGGAGAAATCAT
>JAUVCL010000130.1 GCA_030595845.1 Campylobacterota bacterium | reverse complement strand
GCAAACATTTATTATCATACTTGATGAGATAGCTAAAATTGAAGATATTGTAAAGAGAAATGAGGATTTAGTCAGTATTATCGCTGTATTGCAGGATGTTACGCAGAAAATGCTTGGGTTTAGGTGCGAAAGTTAAGTTATTTAATTCAATCCGTAATTTCTAACTATAACTTTGCTATACTCCAAATATTACATTAATTGGGGAGAAGATGCAATTTAACGAATATCTAAAAGAGTGTAGAGAAGAGAATGATCTCACACAAGAACAACTTGTTCATGACCTCTATAGCCATGATATAGCGCATTTTGAAGCTTTAGATACAGGAACACTGAGTAAATGGGAGAGAAGTCTTACTAAGCCTAAAGCAGCTAAACAAGTAAGTATCATCCAATACTTTCAAGAAAGAACAGGTATGGTTCTTCCATGCTGGGATAAATACTCTTCAGATGAAGCAGCAGCCCTCATTTGTAAAGCGGGTATGCATAACCTTATAGGTAAAAGTAAAAAACATATTTATGATTTTCCTTCTGAAATGATGAGTGTGGATGACATGCATGTGTATCCCCTAAGAACTTTTGACAGAATGGATGCACTTTTAGAAATGCATATGCCCTTACACCAAAATATCAACCATGAATCTATACAATTAAGTAAAGAGCAGTTTAAAGAGTGGGCACTTCACCCCAACAGCCTTTTTTTTGCCTGTGAATATATGGACACTTTTATAGGTTTATCTTTTACTACAAAAGTAAAGACAGCAATATTTGATAAAGTACTTAATTTTAAGATGAAGAGATCAGAGATCACTACCGATGATTTTGCTGCACATGATGAAATAGGTTCTAACCTTATGCTCGGATTTTTTGCCTTAAATGAAAAAGCAGCGACACTTCTTTTCATACGCTATTATGCATACCTCATATCAAATCAGAAGTATATCGCTGAGATCGGGGCTATTTCAAATTCAAAAGAAGCCATAAAACTGATCTCAAATATGAACTTGGAATATGTCGGGCATCATATGGCAGACGATAATGTAAAGATCAAGGCATACAGACAAACACTCGCTAAGACTTTGGCTTCTGAATATGTGGTAAAAATGCTTCTTTCAAACCAAGAGTGTCCCGAAGAATAGACATTTCCAAAGTACTTATTCCTATATCAATGGGCTTAGCCCGGATACGATACTCTTCTTCTGTTATATCTCCTTGTTTATAGTAGAGATATTCCCGCATTAATTGCTTCTGCAAAGAAAATAACTGTTGATGATAAGAGATAGTCATTGCAATTGTTTTCCATGGCTGATCAAAATTATATTTTTCATTCAAGACACTCCTATATAATATTCTGGCAGTATAATAGATCTATAGATTATAGATAAGGTCATTTTCGAAATATTTTTTTTCTGAATATGCTTGGTTGACACTCTTTTAATTACTTTTGCTATAATCTTTTTAATAAAATAAATATAAATAAGACCTCGTTCCCATGCTTTGCGTGGGAATGCATACTTGAATTTTATATTGGAAATATAGTTCTATATCGCAAAAACTGATATATGCATTCCCACGCTAAGCATGGGAACGAGAGTAAGGGATAGGTAAAGTGAAACTCGTCGTAGCAATCACCGGTGCAAGTGGCGTTCAGCTTGGCAAGAAATTTGTCGACTATTTACCTGCGAACATTGAAGTACATGTTGTAGTCTCTGACAATGCGCTTACAGTAGAGTCTTTTGAAAATAAAAAAGTCACTCTGCACTCCTCTCAAAACATTGCAGCATCCATTTCCTCTGGTTCATTTAGCGTGGATGCGACAGCCATAATTCCTTGCAGTATGAATACTTTGGCAAAGGTGGCTTGTGGGATCTCGGACAACCTTCCTACAAGAGTTGCTGCTGTGGCCATAAAAGAGCAAAAGAAACTACTGTTAGCACCGCGTGAGTTACCTTTTTCTGCCATAGCCTTGGAAAATATGCAAAAATTGGCAACCCTGGGAGTCATTATAGCTCCACCCGTGATGGGGTACTACTCTGAGTCTTCTTCCTTAGAAGATATGGAAAAGTTTATCATTGGCAAGTGGTACGATGTCTTAGGCATTGAAAATAATTTATATGAGAGATGGAAATAATGGGTAAACATACAAAAGCAATATATCCAGGAACCTTTGATCCAGTAACAGTAGGACATTTAGACATTATGGAACGTGCATGTAAGATGTTTGATGAGATTACCATAGCCGTGGCAAAAAGTGATTCTAAAAAGCCTATGTTCACAATAGAACAACGCATAGCTATGGTTGAAGCTACTACCAAAGAGTTTCCTAAAATTAAAGTTGTGCGCCTTGAAGGTTTACTTGTAGACCTCTCAGATGAACTAGATGCAAACATCATCATACGTGGGCTACGAGCGGTCAGTGACTTCGAGTATGAACTCCAAATGGGTTATGCCAACACTTCACTCAAAAAAGAATTAGAGACTATCTTTCTTATGCCTAGCCTAGAGTATGGTTATGTTAGTTCTTCGGTCGTTCGTTCTATCTTGCCTTTTGATGGTAAAGTAGACCACCTCTTACACCCTACTGCACTCCAAATGATAAAGGAGTACAGAAGCTAATGTATGTACTTTTTGAAGGCATAGACACCTGTGGCAAAAGCACACAAATAGACCTTATCTCACAAAAATATCCTGAGATCATAGTCACACATGAACCGGGAGGCACACCTTTTGGGAAAAAAGCCAGAGAGATACTCCTTACTGATGCTTTAGCTTCCAAGCGGGCAGAACTGCTGCTTTTTTTAGCAGACCGTGCCGAACATTATCAGGAAGTCATTGCACCCAATAAAGACAAAGTGATCATATCTGACAGAGGGTTTCTTTCAGGGATAGGCTACGCCCTTGCCAATGGTGACTTTGATTTTGATGAATTGGTTTCACTGAACATGTTTGCACTTGAAGGGCATTTCCCAGACAAGGTCATTTTGTTTTTAACCGATATGAAAACCTTGAAAGAGCGAACCTCTGCCAAAACACTTGACGGTATAGAACTAAGAGGACTTGAATACCTCTTAACCGTACAGGAACATATGAAACAAAGTATTATTAGACTTGGTATCCCCCATCTGTTTATAGATGCTACAGATGAGATAGAGAACATCCATCAAACGATACTAACCTACTTGAAGGTATAATTCCATCAATTATTCGGTGCGTTGGCAAACGCACCCTACAAGAAATCACCGTAGGGTGCGTTTGCCAACGCACCTTTGAATACAAGGAACACTCCATGATAAATCCACTCAGAGGTATGAAAGACCTCACTTTTGACGATAGCCAACGTTTTGTACACATTGTAACCACTGCCATAGGTGTTGCAAAAAAGTATGGGTATGGCTACATTGAAACACCTATCCTTGAAGAGACTGCACTGTTTAAACGTTCAGTAGGTGACAGTAGTGACATCGTCTCTAAAGAGATGTACCAGTTTGAAGACAAAGGTGGTAACGATGTCTGTATGCGTCCGGAAGGTACCGCTGGTGTGGTTCGTGCTTTTATTTCTGCTAAGCTTGACCGTCAACCTGTGAAACAAAAATTTTACTATTTTGGGCCTATGTTCCGTTATGAGAGACCACAGAAAGGTCGTTTAAGAGAATTTCATCAGTTTGGCTGTGAAAGTTTTGGAGAAGCTTCTGTATATGAGGACTTCACGATCATTACCATGATAAGCCAGATCTTCTCAGAACTAGGCATAGGTTTTGACCTTCAGATCAATTCACTTGGCTGTACAGCTTGTATGCCTCCCTATAAACAAAACCTTGTAGGGTTTTTAAGAGAGACACAGGAAGAACTTTGTGAAGATTGTAACAGACGTATAGACTCTAACCCTATCCGTGTACTTGACTGTAAAAATACCGCCTGTCAGACATTACTGGTCAACTCTCCAAAACTCATAAAAAACCTTTGTGGCGAATGTGACACAGACTTTAACAAACTGACTGTCCTTCTCGATAAAGCTGGTATCAAGTATGAGATAGACACTAATCTTGTACGTGGACTTGACTACTACAACAAAACAGCCTTTGAGTTTGTCTCTAATGATATCGGTTCACAGTCTGCTATTGCAGGTGGTGGACGTTATGATAAACTGGTAGAATTTTTAGACGGTAAACCTACCCCTGCTGTTGGTTTTGCCATAGGGATAGAACGTATCATGGAACTGGTACAGATGCCAGAAGTTACACGTGACGGTATCTATATGGGTGCGATGGTAGAAGAAGCTGTAGAAGCCCTCTTTCCTCTAGCTACAGCAAAAAGAAAAGAGACAAAAGTAACCCTGGAGTACAACTCAAAAGGATTTAAAAGCCACATGAAAGGTGCAGATAAAGTCAAGGCACGTTACTGTGTTCTCATCGGTGAAGATGAATTGGCTAATGGTACGGTTTGGGTAAAAGATCTGGAAAGTAAAGAAGAGTCTACTATTTTAATCAATAAATTTTAAATAATATGTCAATATGACATATTTTCAACATCGATTAAAAAACTTAGATAATATCGTAATGCAGTCTGATTATGTTGTATCAAACAACAGGTTACGACTGCTGTTTGAACTTCTAGTCAAATAATGACTGTGAAGGGTGGTGAAAATAATGAACACTATTATTTTCATACTAGCGATAATACTTGCTATCTTACGATGGCTAAGTAATCGTTAAAACACAGAGAGAGGTAAAACTCTCTCTTCAAACGTATGATAACATAAAATAAAACCTAACGCAACCACCCTACTAAGTCTTTACTCAACCTAGCCAAAGCAACATTAGTTGCGTTTGCGTATCCCTCAGCATTAATGCTCGGAGTTACTTCCTGATAAGAAAATCTTCTACTTTTAACCAATTTCCCTGTATCTGCATTTATCAGTGTAAATTGTATGGAGATAAAAGCATAAGACTGCGTACCTCTCACTCTATGTTCAAAAGCAAAAACATTACTTTCCAAGCGATAATTTTCTTTAAGTGTTGTTGTGTCTGAAAGTACCACTTTAAAGAGTTTAGCACTATCCAGTACTTCTATAAAGGTGCCTTGCAAAAGTTTACTCATATCGTTTGACCATTCAGAATTCTGATATGTCCCTCGGTCACTACTACTATATGAAAAATTCATTTTTTGAGACATCTGTTCTCTTAGACTCTGAGGGTAAGTCACTTTAACACTTTTACTACGATAGCTATTGCTCTGTGCCGTACCTACAGTTGGAACATTTAAACTATATACTTTTAGTGCCGGTGCTTTTGAACACCCTACTAATCCAACAAATAGACTGATCAATACAAACTTTTTTTTAAGTCTCGGCATTTAGTGCCTCCCTGTACTGAATTTTAATTCTTGTCATTCTCCTGGTCCTCTTCTTGATTCTCTTGATTTAAACAGTAATGAACTTGGATTTTGTCCCAACTCCCTAGACATCGTGCTTAATTGATTGGAAAGT
>JAUVCL010000051.1 GCA_030595845.1 Campylobacterota bacterium | reverse complement strand
GAAACACTTAAAGAGATAGCAAAAATGACAGGTGGGAAGTTTTATTATGCCTGGAACAGTGAAGAGCTCTCCGATATTTACACGCAGATAGACAAACTCAAACCTAAAGAGGTAGAAGAAATAACACACAGACCTAAGTTTGATCTTTTTATCTATCCTTTGTTTGTCACGCTGCTACTTTTACTTGGGTATGGCTTGTTTCTTTTTATAGGAAGTGAAAGGGAGCGTAAATGAGTGCTTTTCATTTTTTAAGACCAGAATACTTGTTACTTTTACTCCCTGCATGGAGTTTAGTATGGTGGTTACTCAAACAGCAGAGTGATGAAAAAAAATGGCAAAAAGTCATTGAGCCAAAAATGCTTAAACATCTTCTTGTTACGTCTGAAGGGAATCAGTCTAAAATTGCTGCCCCTTGGCATTTGGGTCTGATCTTAACCCTTTTGATCCTTGCTGTGTCAGGCCCAAGCTGGAAGTTGAAAGATTCACCCTTTACACAGGACGATACCAAAATAGCACTGCTGGTCTCTGTTAAAAAGAGTATGCTGAGTTCTGATATCATGCCAAACCGTCTAGAGAGAAGTACTATCAAGATAAGTGATCTGCTAGCACAAAGAAAAGATACCCAATCAGCACTGATCGCATACAGCGGCACAGCACATTTGGTGCTGCCACTCACACATGACCATAGCATCATAAAAACATTTGCACAGACATTGAGTCCTGATATCATGCCTTTAGAAGGGGACAACATTCAAGAGGCACTTTTACTGGCAGAAAAAGAGTTAAATGCCAAAGCCTCTACTATTATAATCCTAACCGATGCAGTATCTCCCTCCTTGGTGAAGTCTGCACTGAAAACTGGGTTTGATAAAGCCACAAATGTGATCTTTTGGCAAATAGCCTCAAATGAGCTCTCAAACAGCAATGACTTCAAAAGTGCTAGTGCCTTGCTAGATGCACATACTGTAGCCTACAGGAGAGATAACAGTGATGTGTCACAAGTCTCTGCTTTGATAGACAAAAATTTCAAGAATGCAGCACAGGATGACAAAAACAGATATGAAGATGGAGGATTTTATCTTCTGCCGATCATTTTTATTTTATTGCTTCTATGGGCGAGACAAGGGTTTATGGCTGAGTTATGGAGGAGAGGATGAAACATTTTTTTACTAAGCATCTGACCTTGTTACCTTTTTATGCTGTTGGGCTATTGTCACTTCTATGGGTATTGTTCTTTTATAAAGATGGACTTAATAGACTTTTGATCACTTCTGATCAACTGGGATTCCGTTATTATGAGAAGAAAGAGTATGTTAAAGCAGCGGAAACCTTTGAAAATATTTCACTAAAAGGGGCAGCTTACTATAGAGATGCTGCATTTAAAAAATCTAGATCTATGTACCAAAACCTGAGTAGCAAAGAGGAGAAGTTCAACCTTGGAAACACTTTTGTGATGCTGGGTGAATATGACGCGGCTATAGAAGCCTATGAATTGGCATTGAAGATAGACCCACATTTTATAGAAGCAGAAGATAATCTAGTAGTAGCAAAAGCCAGAAAGATTCTCAAAGAGCCTGAAAATGATGGAGAACAGGGTGTGGGTGCCTTGGGAGCAGATGAGATAGTCTTTGATAACAAAGCGGGTAAAGGGGTTGATGATGACAGTTCTGCGCAGCAGGCTACAGAGTCTGGTAATCCAAATTGGCTTGACAGATTACAGACGGGACCAAAAGACTTTTTAAAAAACAAGTTCTCTTACCAGTATCAGATGCAGGAGCGCAATGATGTTAAGTAGAAAACCTGTAAGAGTAGTATTGCTTCTAGTGTTGCTGAGCGTAAATCTTTTTGCTATAGAGGGGAAGATAAAAGTATTTATTAAAACTGATGATGCCATTTACACTTCTCAAAAAGTCACCGTTGCTGTTGAGTTACTCTCCAGTGCCTTTAGTATCACCGATGCAAGAATTACTTTTCCTGCTTCCCAAAAATATATTGTGCAAGCACCCCAAAGTGCTTCGTATTTGGGGCAAGAGGAAGTAGAGGGTGAAAGTTGGCAAATGGTACATTATGAGTATGAAGTATATGCCTTACGGGCAGGGAAGATAGCGATACCTCCATTGTCTGTTTCCTTTTCTGCATCCATGGGATATGGACAGCCTAAAAAGGAGTTTGATCTTGAAAGTGATGCCCTGTATTTTGATGTAAGATCACCTGCAGGTATCAAAAATAACAAGTTTGTACTGGTGACGGATAATTACGCTTTGCATTCACAAATAAAACCTGAAAAACAAAAGTTGATTATAGGGGATGCAGTAGAGTTGAGCATTACTCAAAAAGCAAACAATGTTCCAGATATTTTACTTCAACCCATCAGGTATACATCTAATGCGTATTTACGAGTCTATGACAAAGAGCCAGTACTTAAAACTGAAGTAAAAGGAAAGTTCAATGTTTCTAGAACAGATAGCTTTACATTTGTTGCCAGTGCAGAAGGTAATGTTACTGTATCTGCACAGGAGATAGTCTGGTGGAACAGTGTCACAGAAAAAATAGAAGTTGAAACGACACCTGCACTCTCTTTTGAGATCTTGCCTGATCCTCAAATAGCTTTAGATGCAAAAAAAGCACAACAGAAACAGCTTTTGATCTATGTGATAGCGTTGTTCTTAATTTTCTTGAGTCTTTATGCAGTATTTGCATCTAAAATACGCAACTATAGACAAGAACGCCGACGTAGGTATGTGGAGAGTGAAGAAGGTAAATTCGATGGTTTACTTGCTAGCATAAAAGCTAATGATGTTTCTGGTATCTATATGCATTTGTATCATTGGCTTGGGGTTATTGCTCCAGAACTGAGCAGAGGAGGGTTTTCGGCGCTTGTAAAAAAACAACCTTCATTTGAAAGCTCACTCCAACAGTTGGAAGAAAAAGTGCTTGACTCATCACAGCGATTGGATACCGTATATTTTACGCAAGAACTTAGAAAATTAAGAGCATCTTTGTGGGAAGGGAAACAGGGAGAAATCCATAGTCTCCCTAAAAAGATAAATCCAAGTTAGAGCTGAACCTATCTTAATTTCATCATCTCTTCCATGATCTTGGAGACGATGATCATCCCTTCAATACTCAGATCTGCTTCCATCTCTTGTTTGGATGGGAAAACACCTGAAAGCGCATCATACACATATTTGGCATCTACTTTAGTCAATGTTCTTAATGCGGCCTCAACATTAAGTTTTTGATAAATTTCATGTCGTCTTATTTTTGAAATCTTGATCTGTCTTTTCTTTGTTTGACTTGGATCTATAAAGCGACAGGTACCATAGTGTTGACTTGCGATGATCTTTCCGCCCACAAGTATATTTTGGCTGTGTACTACTTTTTGTTCTTTGTCACGAGGAGGCAGGGTTGTTATCGACGTTGTTGTGATATTCCCACGCTCGCTGATCTCCACAAACGAGAGGCCTTTGTCCGCTTTAATCGTCTTGCCCTGTGTACTCCCAGTGCTTCTCTTTATGGTAAATGTATTCTCATTGTTATTTATGATGAGAGTAAACTTCATTGTTCCCTTAGGGAAAGAGCCTTTGGCCGTTGCATAAGAAGTAAATTCACACATATAAGTAGTTGGTTGATTCTGGGCATTTAATCCCAATGTACTCAGCAAGGCAAGCAACAAAATCTTTTTCATAGTATTCTCCAATGTATCCAAATTATATTAGACTATTATTTAGTTATAAGTGTACCATATAAATATAGAGAGATTTGGGTAAATGGAAAAATTTAAGAGATAAGTGGTGACCCCAAGGAGACTTGAACTCCTGTAACATGGATGAAAACCATGGATCCTAACCGCTAGACGATGGGGCCACTTATATTGAAAAATTACAAGTTAAAAATGGTGACCCCAAGGAGACTTGAACTCCTGTAACATGGATGAAAACCATGGATCCTAACCGCTAGACGATGGGGCCATCGCAACTTGTGGATGGCATTATAGAACCGTAGTGCTTAAAAATCTCTTAAATAGTGTATACTTTAGATAAAAATGGGAGAAAAAGTATGAAT
Organism: Campylobacterota bacterium; assembly: GCA_030595845.1. Taxonomy (GTDB): domain Bacteria; phylum Campylobacterota; class Campylobacteria; order Campylobacterales; family Sulfurovaceae; genus Sulfurovum. The sequence goes on along the minus strand of JAUVCL010000051.1, from coordinate 8,751 downwards.
GTCTATAGAAGAATTGTATTTTTAATAACAGGCTTTTTGTTAAGTGGCTGTACCCCCAAACAGTATGTGGCACAAAACGCTGCACTTATTGTGTTTAAAACACCCACTTTCAAGTATGCAGATATGGGATTTATCTATGAAAACAGTGACGAAGTTAAAGCAGAGATCTATGGAAGCGGACAAGCCTTGATGACTTTGGAGATCTCTAAAAGGACTGTCTGTATGAGTCGTTTTGAATGTATGGGTAAAAAAAGCTTTAATCACGCGGTTCTAAGTGCATTGTATCCAGATGAGATACTTGATGATATCTTTAGAGGAAAAGAGATTTTTAATGGGGAAGGATTAGTAAAAAACAGTAACGGCTTTACTCAAAAGATCATAAAAGAAAACAAATATAATATACACTATATTGTTTTAAACAATGAGATTATTTTCCGTGATACAATCAATACAATACTTATAAAGATCAAAAAACAATACTAAGGTATAAGAATGGCAAAATTTGTCGGAGCACATGTAAGTGCCAGTGGCGGTGTAGATAATGCACCATTGAATGCGATGGCGATTGGGGCAAAAGCATTTGCACTTTTTACTAAAAATCAAAGACAATGGGTAGCAAAACCTTTAGAAACAAAAACCATAGATGCTTTTCATAAAAACCTTGAACTCTCAGGTGTTTTACCTAAACATATTCTCCCTCATGATTCATATCTTATAAACCTTGGACATCCTGAAGTGGAAAAGCTGGAAAAATCAAGAGATGCTTTTGTTGATGAGTTGGAGCGTTGTCGTATACTCGGACTTGACAGACTTAATTTTCATCCGGGTTCACATCTTGTGAAGATCCCTAAAAAAGATCCTGAGTATACAGATAAGCTTATGCAGGCAGAGTTGAACTGTCTGGATGTGATCGCTGACTCAATGAACAGAGCTATTGAGGCCACAAAAGATTCAAATGTAAAACTGGTGATCGAAAATACAGCAGGGCAAGGCTCTAACCTGGGATACAAGTTTGAACATTTAGGGCATATTATTGACAAGATAGAAGATAAAAGCAGAGTAGGTATCTGTTTGGATACCTGTCATACGTTTACAGCAGGATACGACTTACGTACAAGGGAAGCCTATGATGAGACGATGGAAGCTTTTGGCCGCATCGTCGGGTTTGAATATCTGATGGGCATGCATATCAATGACTCGAAGCCAAAACTTGGGAGCAGAGTAGACAGACATGACTCTTTAGGGCATGGAGAGATAGGCTGGGATACCTTTAAATTTATTATGAATGATCCACATATGGATGATATACCACTTGTTTTGGAAACAATTGATGAGTCGATCTGGGCAGAGGAGATCAGCGCATTATATGCATTGATTGAAGATAAGTAATAAAATGACATTCTGAACTTGATTCAGGATCCATGAGGATCTTAAATCAAGTTCAGAAGGATATGGACTATTAAATACAAGGGGAAGAATTATGAGAAGAATGTTTAGATTAGCATTGGTAGTGCCGGTATGGTTTATTGTGGGTTGTGGGGGTTTAGACCAGCCTGCAAATGAGATAGTTGATGGGGGAGAAGTTGTTGTTGATCTGAGTGGTGATGTGATCAAAGGTTCACTTATCGCTGCGGGTACACCAGGTGTTGATGAAACAACAACCGTATATGGCTATAAAGCGTATAAAATTCCATATACTACGACAGATGAAGAGGGAAACAGTGTAGAAGTTTCAGGACTTATGGTGGTACCGACGGGATTACCTGAAGAACTTGTTGCTGGTTTAGGACTTTCAATGGTAAGTGATAGTCATGAAACTATTTTTGCTAATGCAGATGCACCGACTCAGATTGCAGGAGCTACGAGCTCTGCAGATGGATCACCTATTATCTTGACGTCATTAGGTGGATTTGTGACACTTCAGGCTGATTATATTGGCTTTGGTGACTCTGCAGATCATTACCACCCATTTATTTTGAAAAAATCACTTGCGAACGCTACAGTTGATTTCATTAATGCAGCAAAAGTATTTGCTACAAATAATGATATCAACCTTAATGGACAGCTTTTCCTTACAGGGTACAGTGAAGGTGGTTACGCAGCAATGGCAACACTTCAGAAAATAGAGACTGAAACAGAACTTCAAGTTACATTGTCTGCACCTATGGCAGGACCATATGCTGTTGAGGCATTGGCAAGAGGCGTATTATCAGCTCCAGTTATGCCTATACCTTCTTTTATGACAAATGTAGGATATGCATACTCATTTGCGTATGATATAGATATCGCTTCAATAGTCAATGAACCGTATGCTTCTTCATTGGATGATCTATTTGACGGTTCAAAAGCACGACCAGAGATCGATGCAGCACTTACAACGCAAACAACGGGAGTAGATGGTCTTTTCAACCCAGATTTCGTAGCAGATTTTTTAGCACCGGAAGATAATTGGTTTAACCTTGCAGCACGTGAGAATGACGTGCATACTTGGGTACCACAAAGCTCGGTACGTTTACTGCACTGTTTAGGGGATGATGTGATCCCTTATGCATTGTCAGAGCTGACTGAAGGAACGATGCTTGCGATGAGTGGGGGAGCAGCAGATGTGTCTATTGTGCCTATAGAAGTAGCAGTGACGCAAGATCCTACGACAGCATTAAGATATGGACATGTAGAGTGTGGACCAGTAGCGTATAGTGTAGCGACACAAATATTTGCTCAAACCAGAGCAGCAACAATTGGATACTAGGAGATAAGAATGACAAACATAAAAAAAATAATTACATTATCAGCACTTACAAGTGGATTACTTGTAGCGGGCGGGTATAAAATACCTGAGCAATCACTCAATGGAATGGCTTTAAGTGCAGCGTATGTTGCGCATACTACTGGGGCAGATACAGCGTATTACAATCCTGCTGCTATGGCATTTATGGAAGATAAACAGCATATGGAAGGTGCATTGACGTTAGTACACCTCCCGTCTAATGAATATACACTTTTTGCACCATTATCCGGTGAGTCTGAAACAGAAAATATCTTGATCCCAAGTGGTCACTATGTTGCTAATGCAATGGGTGATTTTAGATGGGGTATAAGTATGGTAGCACCAGGAGGACTTACAAAAAGATGGAAAAGTCCTTATCAGAAGCTATATGCTGAAGAGTTTACTTTAAAAGTAGTAGAGATTAATCCATCAATGTCATATAAGGTCAGTGATAATTTTGCTATTGGTGGTGGGGTAAGACTTATTTATAGTGAAGGTGTCGTAAACAGTGATGGTGGAGCTATCGCGCCTATAAAAAGAGAGATGGAAGGGGATACGATTGAGTTGGGTTATAACCTTGCCATGATCTATAAGCCTACCACTGATATCAATATTGCCGCAACATACCGTTCAAATATTGACTTAGATCAGGAAGGTGAGGCAAACCTTTATTTTGGTGGTGTGGGACAACAATACGATGCAACGGTAAGCGTACCTCTTCCTGCTGCAGTTAACTTGTCTATCTCTAAGACATGGAACAATCAATTTACCTTAGAGCTTAACTATGAAAGAACCTATTGGTCAGCCTATGAAGACCTTGATTTTAACTATGGTACTACGATTGGTAACCCTATCTTGGTAGGTGCTTTTGATACACCGTTAGAAAGAAACTGGGAAGACACTGATACGTTTAGACTGGGTGCTACCTATGTAATGGATAAATATACTTTCATGGGAGCTTTTGCTATAGATGAAACACCCGTGCCTGCTGAAACGATAGGATTTGAACTTCCTGATTCTGATGCAAAAATATACTCTATGGGGTTCAGATACCAATACTCAGATGACATTTCTGTAGGTGCTGCATTTTTATATACGGATAAAGAGGAACGTACACTTACTCCAGGCGTAGCAGAGAATGCGGTCTTGGTAAATGGTGGTACATTTTCTGGAGGTGGTGCATTCTTGACTACCTTAGGTTTCTCATACGAGTTCTAAGATGGAGTATCCATTTAATAACTTCTATGAACTCATCACTTTTCAGGCAAAAAAGCGTGCAAAAAAAGTTGCGCTTTTTGTAGATGATGAGAAGATCACGTATGGGCAGATCTTGGATGCTGTAGATAAACTTGCGGCCTATCTCTCAAGTTTAGGCGTGAAAAAGGGTGACAAAGTTGCCTTTTTTTTACGTAATTCTCCTGAATTTATCTATAGCATTTTTGCTGCTTCAAAACTGGGTGCTATTGTTGTGCCAATCAATACCTTTTTAAAAGAAGATGAACTGACGTATATTTTAGAAGACAGTGGATCTTCTGTACTCATCGCTTCTGCTGTTCATGATAAAGTGGTGAACGGCAGTAAAGCCAGTTCGTTATGTCAATTTATTTTATGGGAAGGTGACAGTGTGACAAAAGGGGAGCAGCATCACTCTTTTGATGACGCTTTAAATACAAAAACTTCCGTGGAACCTATTGGCACTAAATTGGAAGACACGGCAGTGATCATTTATACTTCTGGGACAACAGGTAAACCCAAGGGTGCGATGTTAAGCCACAAAAACATTTTTTCCAATGGAGCTTCTGGTGCGATGACCATTAAAGTGAAACCTAAAGACAGGGGGATCGTCTTTTTACCTATGTTCCATTCTTTTACTTTTTCTATAGGGGTGATGATGCCTATACAAGTGGGTATGAGTACGGTTATTATTAAATCTATACAGCCTTTTTCCAATATCTTCAAACAAACGTTAACCAAACGTGTAACGATATTTCTTGGTATACCTGATGTCTATAATGCATTGGCGAAGGCCAAGTTACCATGGTACTTTATGTGGTTTAACTCCATTAGAGCCTTTATTTCCGGTGCAGCAGCGTTACAGCCTAAAACACTGGATGCCATGGCAAAGAAGTTTAAACGTGCAACACTGCTTGAAGGCTATGGTCTAAGTGAGGCAAGCCCTGCTGTTTGTATGAATACCTTTAAGAATCAAAAGGCAGGTTCTGTTGGTACTGCATTGCATGGCTATGAAATGAAAATAGTCGATGGAGACATGAATGAAGTAGACTATGGCATGATCGGTGATATCATAGTCAGAGGGGACAATGTCATGCAGGGCTATCTTAACCGTCCTACGGCAACCGAAGAGACTATTATTAATGGTTGGTTACTCACTGGAGACATGGGTTATATGGATGATGAGGGATTTTTGTTCATAGTAGACAGGAAGAAAGACCTTATTATTTCTAAAGGGATCAATGTTTATCCTCGTGAGGTAGAAGAAGTTATAGATATATACGAAGGGGTAGGTGCCTCTGCCGTGATCGGGATAATTGATGAAAGAAGTGGAGAGATACCGATTGTGTATATAGAACTCGAAGAGGGTGTTGAAAGCCTGGATGAGGCAGGGCTCAAAAAATATATGAAAGAATCTTTGGCAAATTATAAGATACCAAAGCAGATCCATCTTATTAAAGAATTACCTAAAAATGCTACAGGAAAGGTACTTAAACGTGCACTGAAAGAGATGCTCAAGGATGAGAATTAATGCAGGCGATCATCAATGCAAAAATTTTGGTTGATGATGGCATTCTTGCAAATAAGATACTGCTTTTTGACGAAAACATTGTCGGGTTTGTAGAGGAAGTACCTGAAGGGGTTGAAATTTTAGATGCAAAAGGTGCTTATGTTTCTGCAGGCTTTATAGACTTGCATATACATGGTTCAGGGGGTGCAGATGTAATGGATGCCACGCCTGAAGCACTGGAAAAACTCTCTACTACACTGCTTCAAACCGGTACCACCTCTTTTTTAGCCACAACGATGACCATGTCAACTTCAGATATTGACAATGCTTTACAAAATATTCAAACACATGCTTCAGAAGTATCTGGAGCAAGCATACTAGGTATTCACCTTGAAGGACCTTTTATCAATGTCCAAAAACATGGAGCACAAGATAAAGAGTATGTCCAGGCAGCCAACTTTGAACTGATAGAAAACTATATGAATGAAGTCAAAATGATCACTTTGGCTCCGGAAATGGCTGGCAGTGAAGATTTTATAAAGCGATTGACAAAAGAGTATCCGCATATCATACTCAGCATAGGGCATTCTGATGCCTCATATGAAGAGAGTAAAAAGAGTTTCTTCTGGGGTGTGTCACATGCAACACACCTGTTTAATGCTATGAACCCTTATCATCATAGAAAACCGGGCATTGTAGGGGCTGTGTTAGATTCAGATGTCACCTGCGATATCATCCCGGATCTTGTGCATACGCACCCTTCTACCTTAGAATTGATACAGAAGGTTAAAAAAGAGAAACTTATACTGATTACCGATGCTATGCGTGCCGGGTGCATGAAGTGTGGTACTTATGATCTGGGAGGTCGCAGCGTTGAGGTATCTGATGGTAAGGCCGTGTTGGAAGACGGGACACTGGCAGGATCTGTGCTAAAGATGAATGAAGCGTTAGACAATATGATTAGATATACTTCTATGAGCATGGTGGAAGTCGTCAATACTGTAACGAAGCATCCTGCACAAAAATTAGGTATCAATAAAGGTGAACTTCGGGTAGGGCATGATGCGGATATCGTTATCTTTGATGAAACATTTAATATCTTCTATAGCATAGTATGTGGAGACTTAAAATATAAGAGATGAAATCAGCGGTTTGATTGGGAGAAGATAGCTTACACGATGATGAAGCTTTTAATAGATATAATTGCGATAATCAACAAACAAATTATTTTATAAAGTGATGAATAGTATGAAAATAGTCTTTTTTTTAATGAGCTCAATGGTTTGGCTTTTTGCGCAAGAGGATAGCGCTGAAGAGTATGGACTTTTCTTTTACGGACAGTTGCTCATCATTGTTTTACTGCTTGGGTATATTGCTATAAGTAAACTTCATATTTTTGGAAAATGTAAGCAAAAAAGTGATGATGAAGATCTCTCACCGTCAAAGGCAGATAATCAATCACATCTAACGAGTTTGGCTGTGATTGAAAAATATAGGGTTGAAATACGAAATATAAAAATTGAAAACCAACCTTTTAGGATCAGCGGATTATTGCATATTTTGACGAATAGAATGAGTGATTTACTGAAAGAGTACAGACATACTATTTATTATGATGTTGAAAGTGAAGTGGGTCGGTATATTATTGGTGATAACGATTATATTGAACAAGTTCTGGAGATATTGTTAAAACACAGTATGGATTTAAGTACTGATTCTGAAATTAGTCTAAAAATTTCTAAAAGTAAAAATAAGTTTTTAGTGTTTGAAGTGATTAATAAAAAAGGCTTCATGAAAAAAGCAATGTTCAAAGAGTATACGCATGCAAAACGAACGCTTACCCAATTGAGTAAAAATTTAAATACGTTCATTAAAGCTAAAAAAATTGCAGAAGCAATGAACGGATCAATAGAACTGAAAAGCAGTAAGATGTCTGGTACGAATTATAGTTTTACTATACCCTATTATGAGGATAAAGATAACAAAAGTAATCAGGAAGAGTTAAAAAAGCACTTAGAGGGTAAGCATGCGCTGTTTATTGGGAAAGACCAATATGATACCCAAAGAGCACAATATATTTTTAAAACATTCGGTATCAATATTGAAAATATGAAGTTGTCTGATTTTGAAAATAAAAAACCGGATATGAAAAAGTATGATATGGCAATTTTACGATCATCAGATATTACCTATGCGCATATCAGTTTTTTTAAAAATATCTATGAAGATAAAAAAAGTAATTTTAAAATTATTATTGTGCATGAATTGTTTGAATCTGAAGAGAAAATCGCACTTTCAAAATCAATTGCACATGCAGAACTTTACAATCCAACCATTATTGGAGATGTGGAAGAGATCTTATATCAAATGTTTCTGCTTCAAAGTAATGCCGTTAAAGGGATCAACAATATGGAAATATTTGATCCTAAGACATTTGCGCTTAAGGGTACGGGTATAAAAGATAATCTTGAAAAGTATAAAGGTGCCCATATTGCTATCGTAGAAGATAGTAAAGTGGATCAAAGAATCATGAGAAGTATTTTAAAGATAAATGGTATTACTCTTTTTTGTATGATCAATGGTGCTGAAATGATCGAATTACTTGAAAAAGAAGAGATAGATCTTATTTTCTCAGATATTAATATGCCTGTGATGGATGGCTTGACCATGACAAAGAAAATACGTAAAATGAAGAAATGGGAGAAGATCCCTATCGTTTCCATCTCTTCAATGGCCTTTGTACATGAAATAAAAGCGATGCAAGTTGCGGGCATGAATGCATCTATAGCTAAGCCGATCGTTGCAGAAGAAGTATATCGGGCTGTGGAAAGATTTTTAGTTATGACCCCTGAAATACAAGAGAGAAGACTGAAATTTCATCAAGACAACTTCCACTATAATAAAGAAGTTTTAGATATTGATAAGGGCTTGAAAGAAGCAGAAAGTGATGTGCATTATCAAGAGATTTTGTCAGAAACAATGGATATATTGAAAGATACGATAGATCCATTTTCAAAGATGGTCTATGATGAAGAATATCGTGCATTGGGAGAGTTTTCAAAATTGGCACTTGAGTTGTATGAAAAAATACATGCGCCTGAAATGATAAAGATGTTCCGCGAATTAAGTGAATATGTATCCACAAAGAAAAGAACATATTTGATAGAGTATGTTTTCTTATATCGAAAAAACTGGAAAAAATTACAGATTGAAATAGAAAGATATATGGAAGATAATAAAG
>JAUVCL010000013.1 GCA_030595845.1 Campylobacterota bacterium | reverse complement strand
GAGCGATATCTCCACCTGCGATTGCAAATGTACTCATTGCTAAAACTGCTACTAATGAAAGGTTAAATTTTTTCATTTTAATTCCTTGTATATTAAATTTATTGTTCGTTAGTATATCATTAATTATTTGTTAATGTCAAGGGTTTTATTTAGTAAAAGTTAATATTTGGTTAATTATTGATAAAAGAGATGACTATCTTCGTCATGATTATCAATTATTTTTATGTTCTTTGTCTATTAGCTTTAAATACTTGATGGGCGTAACCTCTTTCATCGCTTGTGCCAGCCATTGTATCTGAAACCATGCTGCACCTGAATCTCTAAGGTCAAAATAATTTTTGAGAGATCGTATGTTAAAGGTGACGACCATATCCACTTTCCAGTTGTCTGAAACAATATGTTTAAATCCGTCACCCACATTTCTTTTTATTTTAGATGTCCCCTTAATAGAAAAGGAGGTAAAATAGACTCAAATATAATAGAATCCATTATGAGTACCTGGGTTATTCATAGTGTTCTAGAACTTTGTCGAGGTAGATGTGAATAACGAATATAAATTAACAAAATTCGTTCAAGCAGCTGGTTGTGCCGCAAAAATGGGTCCGGGGGATCTAAAACATACGCTTTGCGGGCTCAATACAGAGAGTGAAAACCTGCTTGTAGGATTTGAAAACAGTGAAGATGCATCCGTGTATCAAATTAATGATACGCAAGCTATGGTGCAAACGCTTGACTTTATCACCCCTGTAGTGGATGATCCTTATGTTTACGGAAAGATCGCTGCTGCCAATGCACTCTCTGATATATTTGCAATGGGAGCAGATGTAAAAACGGCACTGAATATTGTAGGATTTGACAAAGTCAACCTGCCTGCAGATGCATTGGGCGAAATACTGCGTGGCGGTAATGAAAAGATACGAGAGTGTGGTGGAGTGCTTATGGGTGGACACACTATTGAATCTCCAGAAATGTATTATGGGCTTTCTGTTACCGGACTTATACATCCAGATAAGATTTTAAGAAATAATACGGCAAAAGTCGGACATGTACTCATTTTAACCAAACCATTAGGAACAGGTATACTCTCGACAGCGATCAAAAGAGATCTGCTTTCTGAAAGCAGCACGGAAGAAGCAGCTAAAATAATGCAGACACTGAACTATATACCTTCAATGATCATGAGAGAGTATGAGGTAAGTGCCTGTACCGATATAACCGGTTTTGGACTTTTAGGTCACGGGTTAGAGTGCATAAACCCAGAAATTTCACTTCATATTGACTCTTCCACATTGCCAATACTCCCCGATGCCTTGGAAATGGCTGCACTTGATGCAGTGCCAGGCGGAAGCAAACGCAATATGAAACACATAGAAGAGCAAGTAGCATTTATAGGTGATACCATCAACAGCAAAGTCATACTCTCAGATGCCCAAACCTCAGGAGGACTGCTCATAGCTATGGATGAAAAAGATGCTAAAGAATACATTAAACGAGTAGAAGAGTGCTGTTACGGCTATGCTGCGATAATAGGAAGAGTAGAAGCAAAAGGAAATAAAGACATTATTGTTTTCTCCTAGACCGGGACATACCAGATCTATGAGAGAAAGTAACATTGTCAAAATTTTAAATATGCACCAGGAGAACATTTTAATGAACCTGCTTTATCTGTTTATAGCACTATCACTATTTACGTATGCGCAAGAGGGTAATGTTAAACGAGAACTCAAAGGTAATTCGACACTAAAAGAGATCATAAAGCCTAATGATGTTGAAGCATTTAATGAGGTATTTGCCCAGGGTGTTTTATATGGACGACTCCGTTTGAACTCTTTTGGATTTGATTGGGATACGGAGGTAGAAAATAAAAGAAAAGACCACTACACCATGGGGATAGGCGGAAGTCTTATTTATAAAAGTGCTTACTTGGGTGGCTTTGGTTTTACTGTGGGAGGGTATACTTCACAAAATCCCATACATATGGATGATGAAGATGTCAAATATTATAAAGTAGGAAAAGGTGTTCTAAAACGTTATGATGTAGCGACGAAAGGTCAGTATGGTATCAGCTCTTTAGCACAAGCGTATTTAGAATATAACGATGAGAAATTGAATATTAAAATTGGTCGTCAGATCTTTGAGAGTCGTATGACAAAAAGTAACGACATTAAAATGATACCAAACACCTTTGAAGGTGTTACTTTGCACACAACATTTATTCCTGAAAATAATTTTAAAGCTGCATACCTTAGAAAACAAAAATTAAGAGACCACACATCTTTTCACCATATTTTTGCTTATGATGATGGACCTGATGAGTATGATAAATGGCAGGGAAACGATGATACAGCAATGCACAGAGGAATAACTATAAGTAAACTTAATGCCCTTGGCATTGATGACAGAGTGATACTCTTTGAACTGGATAATGGTAAAAAAGAGGAGTTTGCTTATCTGCTCAATTACACCATAGTGCCTGAACTCTTCTCTTCAATGGTCATTGATATGGATTACAAATATATAGTAAATGAATATAAGGTCGCACCAGCCTTACGTTATATGCACCAGTTTGATCACGGTGCAGGAGAGATCGGAGGGGCAAATCTGAAAACCAAAAATGTTGCTTACTCAGATCCTGACAGTGTAGAAGCCAACTTATATGGTGTAAGGATTGACGTAAGTAAAGATAACTGGAAGATCCGGACAGGAGTGAGCATCGTTTCTGATGATGCAGATATTATCTCACCTTGGAGAGCATTTGCCACAGGAGGATTTGGATATTCACTGCTTCAATATAACTGGTATTCCAATACTACTTCATATCTATTGCAGGGGGAGTATGACTTTGAAGACCATGGTCTTCATGTACTGATTCGTTATGCCATCCAGGATTTTGATGATGACAAATCAGGCGTGCAGGCAGACAGCAATGTACTGCAATTTGACTTTATTAAACAGTTTGAAGCTATACCAGATCTTTATGATAAATTGCGTATGGTACGAGTTATAGGTGATACAGACACCATAGCAGTTGACGGAACAGAGAAACTTGATCCATCTTATACAGATATACGATTTGAGTTAAACTATCTCTTCTAAAAAAAGGGTTTTTTTACATGACTGGAGAAGTGGCGAGAGGAGGTAGGAATCGAACCTACCGAGGCGTTTTCACAAAAACCTCCGATCAGGGTTGAAACCTGCGGTGTCCACCAGGATCACATCTCCCCCACGTGACGGAAATTATAACATAAATATTTTAGTCTCTATTCAGCCTTCTTGAGATATTATCTATTATCAAAAGTACGTAATCTTCACACAGGAGCACAAATGCCTAAAAAGAGCTTACTCAAAGCCATTCCCAAAGTTGATAAATTCATAGAAGATCCACAATTTAAAGATCTTTCAAAAACTGTACTGCTTCCTCTTGTAAGAGCCAAATTTGATACTCTCCGAAAAGAAATACTGAATGATAAAGTAACATCCATAAATGAAGTTGAACTACGGTCTGGCATACTCGAGAAATACCATGATATCATGAGACCTTCTCTACAAAAAGTCATTAATGCCACAGGGGTCATAGTGCATACAAACCTTGGAAGAAGTCTTATTAACCCGGAAAGTTTTGACAGAGCAAAAGAGATCGCTACCTCTTATAACAATTTGGAGTATGACTTGGAAAAAGGTAAAAGGGGCGAGAGATATTCCCACCTCTCTTCACTTTTTACCAAACTTTTGGATTGTGAAGATGTATTGGTGGTTAATAACAATGCCTCTGCTGTCTTTTTGGTTTTAAATACTTTTGCCAAAAGAAAAGAAGTTATTGTAAGCAGAGGTGAACTTGTAGAGATCGGTGGGAGTTTTCGTATCCCTGAAGTGATGAAGAATTCTGGAGCAAAACTTGTAGAAGTGGGAACAACCAATAAAACACATCTTTCTGACTATACAGATAATATAACTCATAGAACAAAAATGCTCATGAAAGTACATAAGTCAAACTATGCCATAGAAGGTTTTTCCTCCGAAGTAGAATTCAAAGATATTTCAAAACTTGCGAAAGTGTATGATCTTCTAGACTATTATGATCTTGGAAGTGGGCACTTGGTTGATCTTCCTTATGGTTTGAACAACTCTGAGCGTTCACTTAAAAAGATAATGAAAGATGATCCCTCTTTGGTTAGCTTCTCGGGAGACAAACTTTTTGGCTCTGTTCAAGCGGGGTTCATTATAGGTAAAAAAGAACTCATAGCTAAACTGAAGAAGAATCAACTTCTCAGAATGTTAAGGGTGGACAAATTGACGCTTTCCATTTTAACTGAAGATATAAAAAGTTATCTTCTTGAAGAGTATAAAAACATTCCTACGCTTAATATGCTGTTTAAAGATGTGAGTGAATTGAAAACGAATGCAAAAGTTTTGACAGATGAGATACAAGACATTGTAAATTATGAAGTCATAGATACAACCACTCTCATAGGTGGTGGTTCTACTCCAAACAGAAAAATACCTTCTGTGGCAGTGACCATTAAGATCAAAAATTACTCCCCGAACAAGATCCAAACACTTTTTAGAGAAAAAAACATTATCGGACGAATTGAGGATGATACATTTTTACTTGATTTCAGAACGATAGAGCTGAAAGATATCAACTACATAAAAGAGAGTATCAAGTGTCTAGTTACATCATAGGTACCTGCGGTCATGTCGACCATGGAAAAACATCTATTATAAAGGCTATAAATGGTTTTGAGGGCGATACACTTAAAGAAGAAAAAGAACGTGGTATCACCATTGACCTAAGCTTCTCCAACATTTCCAAAGGGGAGAAGAATATCGCTTTCATCGATGTCCCAGGTCATGAAAAACTTGTGAAAAATATGATCTCCGGAGCTTTTGGTTTTGATTCAGTGATGATCGTGATTTCTGCTGCCGAAGGGATAAAACCACAAACGATTGAACACTTGGAGATCCTGAAACTCCTTGGTGTGAAAGATGCTGTTCTGGTCATTTCAAAAAAAGATCTTGTCAGCGAAGATGAGTTACATTCAAAAATAATCGAAATACAGGCCTTTATTGCAAAATACAAATTTAACATTCAAGCGGTCATCCCCGTATCTATCTATGATGAAGTCTCTATAGAAGATCTAAAAGAAAAACTATTTGCTTTGGAGCTAAAAAACAAAGAAGAGCAAAACTTCTTTAGACTTTATATTGATAGAGTTTTTTCCATTAAAGGAAAAGGGAGTATTGTTACAGGAACAGTACTTGGGAAAGATATATTTCTGAATGATAAACTCTTTGTCTGTGACATTAATAAAGCCTGCAGGATCAAAAATATGCAAGTACATGAGAACAATGTGAATGTTGCAAAGATCTCTAATAGAGTTGCTCTGAATTTGGCTAACGTTGATGCAAAAGAGTTGGAAAAAGGTTTTCTCCTATCTAAGAAAGGGTATTTGAGAGGCTTTAGAGATATAGACGTATCTTTTTCTTCCTTAGGTGAAAATAGCAAACTTCAGCACAATAAAAACTATACGATCTACATAGGTTCAAAAAAATTTGAAGCTAAAATCACACTCTTTGGTTCCAATGAATCTCTGGAAGAGGGGTTTGCGACGATCAAAACATCTAAAGACATTTTTTCTATTTACGGAGAAAAACTGATACTGCGAGATGGAAATAGAACTGTTGCGGGAGCCATAGTGCTTAACCCTATCTCTGACCCCATAAGAAAAAGTCAAAAACTCCAACTGCTTAATGCTTTGGAAGAGAAAGATTTTCCTAAAGCCTACGTCATCCTTTTAGAAGCACATAAAAAAGGTTTGGGACTGGTCTCTTCAGCACAACGCTTTGCCCTCTCACATGAAGAAGCACTGAATGAAGCAAAAGTTTTGGAAAACTGTTTCATAGATGAAAAAGAACTCATCATCTACCCTCTATTGACACAAAAGATCATCATCGACAGTGTACGTGCCATCTATGAAAAAAACCCTTACGCCCTGCTCTCTATTTCTTCTTTGAAACTTAGACTGCCATGGGCAAGCCATGCATTCATTGAGTCGTCACTTCAACATCTTTTGGAAGAAGGTCTCCTGCTCAAAGAGAAAAATCTCTACAAAAGTGCTGACGTAAAAGAAGATCTTTCAACAGTACTTGAAAAACGAATTTCAGAAAGACTACAGGAAGAAGGCAGTGCGCCCACCGCTCCCTACAACATTTATGATGATCTTGATCTTGACAGAAAAAGCGGAGATGATATTTTGAAGTCTCTCTGTTCAAAAAAAGAGGTAGTAAGAGTAGAACACAATCTTTTTATACATGCACAGAGTTTGAGTAAACTTGTCACACATATGAAACATATTATTAAAGAAGAGGGATATATAGATCTAAAAAGTCTAAAAGAACATTACCCTCTCAGCCGGAAATATCTTATCGCCTATTTGGACTATTTGGATAAATTTTCTGAAATCAAAAAGGAAGAGGGGAAGCGGTATTTGATTTAATCAAACCGATTGGCAATAAAACGAATGATTAAAAAGACCATGGCAGAAAATCCAATGATCACTGCTGCAACCGGAGCGGAATAACTCAAACCATAAGAAGAAAATCTGTCAAAGATAAGTACCGGGGTGGTCATGGGGTGGTAGACAAGTATGATCACGGCACCAAATTCACCCAATCCACGGCTCCACATCATCAATGCACCGTTGACAATGTCTTTTCTGGCGTTAGGTATGGAGATGGCAAAAAAGACTCTAAATGGGTTGGCTCCAAGTGTTCTGGCGACCTTTTCAAGTTTTGGGTCTACTTTTCTGAAGCCGTCTTTGGCTGCGTTTATGAGAAAAGGTGCAGACAGAAACATCATAGCGATCATAATTCCATATTCTGTACCTACAAACTCTATACCAAAGACTTTAAAAAAACCACCCAGACCAGTGTCACCAAAGGTTGAGAGCAGTGCTATTCCTGCTGCTGTATGGGGGATCATAATGGGAATGTCTATGATGGCTTCAAGAAAACTTTTTCCGAAAAAGTCGTAACGGGCTATAAGGTAGGCAAGAGGCAGTCCTGTAAAGATGACAAAGAGCATCGCCCACAGTGAAACCTTCATTGTCAATAAGATGGAAGATATCACCTCTCCGTCTTTGATAGTATCTATGAGTTTGTCAGATCCTACCCCTACAAACATTTTTAAAATAGGTACAGAGAGAAAAAATACAATAATAATGGCAAGAACGATCAGTGCCACATTAAAGCTGTTATTTTTATAGGCTAGTTTCATATGTACGATACATCCTTCTCATCAAATCCTATAGTAATGCTCTGCTTAGAATCAGAGAGACAATTTTCATACTCACGTTTGGGGATCTTGATAAAAAAATGGTTTTCATCTACATTCACAAAAAGTTTAAAATGATCAGTGATACCCATACACTCTTCTACAAAACCTTCAAAAGCAAAATCACAATAGTCATTCACCTCTTTTACTATGCGAATGACATT
The DNA here is from genome assembly GCA_030595845.1 of Campylobacterota bacterium. Taxonomy (GTDB): domain Bacteria; phylum Campylobacterota; class Campylobacteria; order Campylobacterales; family Sulfurovaceae; genus Sulfurovum. Next base: position 14,610 of record JAUVCL010000013.1, on the reverse strand, counting down.
GGGATCAACAGAGAAATATTTGAAGTGGGAATTATCTCCTATAAGAGATGTCGGGAAGATATTTTTAAATCCTAAAAATTTAGCGATTTCTATACTTTGAGGGTGATTGAGTACATCATTGGGAGCACCTATCTGTACTATTTTGCCCTCCATTATGATGGCGATCTTGTCTGCAAGGTACGACGCTTCCCTGAAGTTATGTGTCACATGAATAGTTGTTAAGTCATACCTTCTGTGTATCTCTTTGAGCTTTTTCATAATGGCATTTCTAAATGTAGGGTCTATGGCAGAGAGTGGTTCATCAAGAAGCAAAATTTTTGGTTTTGAATACAATGCTCTGGCAATAGCAATACGCTGTTTTTCTCCACCACTCAAGGCAGAAATAGAACGCTTGAGAAGATCTTTCAGTTCTAGAAAATCAACAATATCTTCAAAGTGATCCTGGGCATCTTCTATCTCTCTGTATCTACCTGAAAAAGTAATATTCTCTTCCACATTCAAATTGGGAAAAAGTGCAAAATCCTGATAAACAAAACCGATATCTCTATGTTCGGGGTCTTTTTTGGAAATTTCATCCTCTTTGTAGTAGATGTGTCCAGAGCTTGGGTCAAGTCCGGCAATGGCTTCAAGCAGTCTGGTTTTCCCAGATCCACTCTGTCCTAAAAGTACAAAATACTCACCCTTTTCAATATCCAGACAAATATCTTCAAGGGAAAAACCGGCTACACGATTTGATAAGTTTTTGATACTCAAATAACTCATTTTACCTCTTTAGAATATTACTGTCACCAGTAATCACTGCAGGGTCAATCACTCCTTGACCATTCTTCTTCATGATCTCCTGCCCCTCTTTTGAAAGTACAAAATTCACAAATGCCACAGCACCTTCCATATTTTTGGGAGACTTGCTGTTCTGAGGAATAGTGAGGCCATAAACCATTGCAGCACCCTTTTTAAGAATGGTCTCTCCAGGTTTTTTGCCAGAAATCTCAAAAGAGACTTTTTCATAGAGGGGGTTTAACCTCTCCTCTTTAAGTGAGATCTCTTTGGGAAAAGCAATATACTTCAAACCGTGCTGCCGGGCTACAGATTTATAGATGAAAAGATAGTCAATGGCATGTACTTCCAATAGTGCCAGGAGATCTGTCTCTTTAGGACGTACGATCACTTTGGGTTTATTTTCATCCCCTGCTTTATAGAGAGATTGATAAGCAAACAATCTCTTATAAAAACCCTCTTTTGTATAATACTTTTCTGCAAGTTTAGCAACAAGGACTGATCGATAGCCACAGGGATCAAGATTGGGGTTGGAATGTCCAACTTTAACTCCTTCTCTTAATACAATATCTATCCAGTTATCCGAATTTACTTCATCAGAAAATTTTGATCTCTTTGTAAAGGCAAGTGCCATCTCATTGGTAGCAAACTGTACATTGAACTTTGCATCATTGGGAATGAGTAGATTGTCAATGACCTTATAGTCTGCCGAAGCGACCACATCTGCTGCACGTTTGATGTCTGACACTTTGCGTGCTGCTTGACGGCTTCCACTTACTTCCCGTTTGACATCATACTGAGGATACTTTGTTTCAAAGACTGTCTCCATTTCAGCAAAAGGTACAGCCAGAGATCCTGCATGAAAAACAATAATATCCTCTTTGGCAAAAAGCACTGCCAAACCGAGTATAGTCCACACTACTACTATTTTTTTCAAATCATTTCCTTTTAGTTAAAGATGTCTGTACTTTCTTTTAAATAGCTACCATCCAAGCGGATCACTTTTACTCTGTCATTCTCTGTGCATCCATTTGATTTGGCAGAAGTGATGAGCATGGCATTACTCTCTTCAATCACCGTGATCATCCCTGAACCGTATCTGTTACCTCTTGTTGCAAGGAACTCCCCACATTTGAGTGTTCCCAAAACCACATTCACCCGTCCGGCTTTGGTTTTAAAATCTTCAAGGTTTGTTGCAGATTCAATATTATGATGATAGGCACAATGTCCCTGTATTTTTCTAATGATCGGCAGAGCAAAAAGATAGAGGTTGACCATGGCAGTCAAAGGATTTCCAGGCAGACAGATCACAAAACTTTTCTCCATTCTTCCCATCATGATCGGTCGTCCCGGTTTTATGTGTACTCCGTCAAAAAGTGTTAGCAGTCCATTGGCTTCAAAAGCTCTTCCGACAAAATCTGCATCTCCCATAGATATACCACCGGAAGTAATGATAATGTCATAGGCTTTGAGTTCATTAACAAAAGATACTGTTTCCTCCAGGTTGTCGGGGATGACTTTAATATAAGACGCATTAAAACCTTTTGCTTGCAAGGTTGAAATAATGGCATAAGAGTTACAGTTATATATTTCATCTTCACTTGCCTTTTCCCATGGCTCTTTAAGCTCATTTCCTGTTGAGACAACAGCAATGGATAACTTTTTATACACCTCTGTATTTACGATACCTTGCGAAGCCAGAACAGCTATAGTTCCTGCTGTGATCTCTTCTCCCTCAGTGAATAATGCAGTACCTTCTTTAGCCTCCTCACCTTTGAGTCTTAAGGCATCTCCTTTTCTAACGGTTTCAGGTAAAGTAACTTCATTATTTTCAAAATTCACAACATTTTCAATAGGGATGATGGTATCTGCATCATCCGGTACCTGTGCACCTGTCATGATCTTGTAACATTCGTTTTCTGCCAATGAAGCACGGTAAACTTCACCGGCATATATCACTTTTTTTACCTGCAGTGTTTTTCCTGCATCTGCAGCTTTTATAGCAAAGCCATCCATGGCAGAGTTATTAAAAGAGGGGAGGTTTTTCTGACAGAGCACATCTTGTGAAAATACTCTTCCAAGTGCTTTGTCCAAACTAACGATCTCTGTTAAACTTACTTTTTTTGCATATTTAAGTGAACTCTCTACTGCATCATTGAAATCTACATAATTTTTAGCCATTGTTTCCCTTGCTATTACTTTTTTCTTTTTCTGTCTTTTAAGAATAGTTCCTTAAATCTCTCGTTGGCGAATTCTTCGATCTCATTTTGGAGCTGTTTATATTTGGCGATGTATTCATGCGCTTTGGGTGTCAGTGTAGTACCACCCTGTTCCCCCGCACCTTTTTGTGTTTCAACCAGAACATCATCAAGGTTGTTTTGAAGTATTTGAACATGGCTCCAAGCTTTCTTGTAACTCATGTTAAGTTTTTCTGCTGCTTTTGCAATGGAACCAAACTCATCTATAGATTCAAGAATTTCTGTCTTACCTTTACCAAAAAGAAGATCGGCATTTTGATTTTCCATCCAGGTTTTAGTCTTCACATAAAGCCTTGTACCTTTCTTTTCAGAAAAACATCCAAGTTCACAATACTTCACATCCAAACCACTCTCTTTAATGGCCGTTCTGACAGATTTTAAATTGGACTTCTGGGCAAGTTCTCTGGCATCTTTACAATAGACTCTTTGCTGCTCATCACAAATGCCTTCAAGGTCTGAAAAAACCTCTTCTTTAAAAACACCTAAAGGCTGTTTCCCGAATTGACCAAGATCACAGGCAGAGATACGGACATCAGTGTCTTTGGCTCTCTGTCCAACTTCTTGTGCTGTGGTTTTCAGTTTAGAAGCCACTTTGAAAGCATTTGAGCAAGTCAATTTACCATCTTCTCCTCTGTACTTTTCTATCAATTGATCCATTTGTATTTCATCTAAATTATCAGACATCTATTCTCCTGTCATGTGTGTAAATGTTCATTCTGTTCTCTCTGGCAAAACCTACCAGTGTCAGCCCGAATTTTTCAGCTATTTGTACACCCAGACAGGTGGAAGCCGTACGTGAAATGAGTATAGGGATCTGGTGCATCACTGCTTTTGCCACCATTTCAGAAGAGAGTCTGCCAGAGACCATCAATGCAGAATTCTTCGTATCTATGCCTGCCAGTTTGGCTTTGCCTATGACTTTGTCCACGGTGCTGTGCTGGGCAATATCTTCAGCAATAAAAAACTCTCCGCCATCCAGATAGAGTTTTGCTGTATGCACAGAGCCTGTCTGCTCATAGAGTTTGCAATACTGGAAAAATCCGTTCATCTCTTCTGAAATAAGATCAGCAGAAATATGATACCCGCAACTGTTTACCAGAGCATCCATTTTCTCAATATCAATATTGGCAGTCTTAGAACGTCCACAGCCAGAAATGACCACGCCTTCCGTATTGAGTTTCTGTACAGCTTCATCATTGACTTTGGCAATGATCTCTACAGTCATACCGTCATCTTTTAAAAATACCTCTTTAATATCAGTCACAGAAGCGATGATATTTTCACTCATCAAATAGCCTACAACCAACGCTTCCTGATCCACAGGTGTTGCCATAAGTGAAGCGATCTTTTCATCATTGACCACAATGTCCAGTTTTATTTCACGGATAATGGTATCTTCAAAAGAGAACTTTTTGCCCCCTTTTACTTTGGTGACAGTATAATTGTAGATAGCTTCCATTGGGACTCCATTTAATATGCATATTTTGCATATTACTTTAGATTGGGATATATAAAATGTACTAAAGTACAATACCAAACTTACGCTTTAGCTATGACTATCTTTACAAAGGATTAAAAGAAAAAAGGAGGGTTATATCTCTCCTTTTTCCTGAAGTTCTTTATAATAAGAGCTATGAAGTATTTTCACTTCTTCTTCATGCATCTTACCATTGATCATAGATTTATACGCACCCTCAATAGCAAAGACAGACATGTAAATGTGTACCATGAACATCGAAATGATCACAATACCAATAATATTGTGTGTCAAAGCAGAGATACGCAGCATATCAATTTGTGAAATACTGTAATATTCCAAGACAGGAGCAATAATTTCTAAATCTACAAAATAAAGTACTACAGAAGTGGCGATCATCACAAGTCCACCTAAGGTTACGATCCAAAAGTAAATTTTTTGACCCATATTAAACATCCCTGCAGGCACTGGTTTTTTCTCTTTTGAGAGGTACCCACCCGCGATCTTCAGCCACCTAATGTCATCTTTTAGGTTGAAGAGCATACGTGAAAACCAAGTAATAAGCATAGGTATGACCGAAAGGAAAAATAACGGTGCTGCAATGGCATGTGCATCTTTACATAAGCGTACAAAGGTGCCACCGCCAAAGGTACTTCCAAAGATCATAATGATCCCTGTTGGAATAATGATCATAAAAGAGATCGCTGCTACCCCATGATTAATACGTTTAAACAAAGGAAACATCATAATACTTTTACCTTTGTGTGAAAAACGTTTAGGTCCTACCAGTGCATAATGCACAATGAATGCTAAAGGGATCACAGTGAGCACAAAAAGCAACACGGGTTTCACATAGGTACTCTGGATCACCGTGAACCAGTGCCCCATATGCAGTGAGCCCTCTTTATCGTACTCCAAAATATGTGTTAGCAGGTTGGTCCCCCATATACTGCTGTCTGCCTTCGCTCCGAAGAGGAAGGTTGAGAGCAGTAGCATGAGAGACAGATATCGTGTTTTCATTGCTATTCCTATTTCTTATTTCCGTATGCAACATCCCAACCGTAAGGTTGTTTCGTTACACCATGACCTGCTGAAAGCACACGCTCTCTATAAATATCAGATATCGATGCAGAATCTCCTACCAGCAGTGCTTTGGTTGAACACATTGCTGCACACACCGGCACTTTTCCTTCTGAGATCCTGTTTTGTCCATAAAGTTCTCTCTCTGCATGTGAGTTGGTCTCTTCTGGACCACCGGCACACATCGTACATTTGTCCATCACACCTTTGGTACCAAAAGCACCGTCAAGAGGGAACTGAGGAGCTCCAAACGGACAAGCATATAGACAGTAGGCACAGCCGATACACTTATCTTTATCGTGTAGTACGATCCCGTCTTCTCTAATGTAGAAACAATCCACAGGACAGACCTGTTGACATGGGGCATCGGTACAGTGCATGCAGGCAATGGAGAGTGAATACTCCATATTTTCAATACCCTCATGCATAGTGATGACCTTACGTCTGGAAATATAGTCCGGTAATTCATGTGCTTCCGCACAGGCTACAGAACATCCGTCACATTTGATACATCTGCGTTCATCGCAGAAAAAATTCATTCTTGCATATTCACCCATCTTAAGCCTCCTCTTCGGCATGCTCTATACGACAGAGTCCGCCTTTTGTTTCAGGTATCTGCGTGATGATGTCATACCCGTAGTTTGTGACTGTGTTCGCAGACTCACCCGATGCATACGGTTTTGTCCCTGCTGGGAAATTACCAGTACGGTCTTCACCCTGGAAGTATCCTGCAAAGTGGAATGGTATGAATATTCTGTCATCAGAAACTGAGTGAGAATATTTTGCCTTCACTTTGATCTTTGTACCTTCAGGTGAATGAATCCACATCATTGCTCCGTCACGTATACCATGTCTGCCTGCAAGATCAGGGTTGATGTCACAGAACATTTCAGGCGTCAAGGCTGCCAAATACTTGGAAGCACGATTTTCCATACCCGCACCGTTCATATTGACCAAACGTCCTGTCACAAGGTTAATAGGAAAATCTTTTACCCACTCTTGCTCAGTCTGCTTAGAGATATATTTCGTATCTACTCTAAAGTGGTTTTCTTTATCTTCAAACGTAGGGAACTCTTTTGCAAGATCTGCTCTTTGCGAGTGTAAAGGCTCTCTATGCATAGGGATCTGGTCAGGGAAGGTCCATACTTTTGCTCTGGCTTTTGCATTTCCGTAAGGTGCAATACCTTTTTCCATACATTTTTCAACAATAATGTTTGACTTATCTACTTTCCAGTTTTTACCTATTTTCGCTTTTTCATCCGCTGTCAAAGTAATACCAAGTACTTTCTCAATATTGTCTTTGTTGATCTCAGGGTATCCACCTTCAACAGATGAATTTTTAGGTGCAGAGCCTTCTGCAGCCAAAAGATCGATACCATCATGTTCCAAACCAAATCGGTTTCTGAACCCCATACCACCTTCAGCTACTGAACGAGAGGTATTGTAAAGTACCGGTGAGCCAGAGTGTGTCTCTGTCCAACATGGCCATGGCAGACCATAATATTCACCTTTCATCTTACCATACCCGCGTCCTGTGACCTGGTCAAACATATGCCAGTTTTCTGAGTGTCTTTTCACACGTTTAGCTGTCCAGCCTGTCAGACCGATGGTTTTAATGATCCGTGCAATTTCATCTGTTGCATCTTCAGGCCATTTATACTCTTTTTTGTTCTCTTTGATCTTTAACCCTTGGGTATATTGATCATAAAAGCCCAGTCTTTTTGCCAATTCAAACATGATCCAATGGTCTGGTTTAGACTCATACAGAGGCTCAACAACCTGATTTCTCCACTGTACAGAACGGTTGGTCGCAACCACAGTTCCTGACGTTTCAAACTGTGTTGCTGTCGGCAAGATAAATACATCATCCTGTTTGTCTGTTAAGATCGCTGCTTCATTTACAAACGGATCACACAGGACAAGCATATCAAGATTGTCAAGACCCTCTTTTACTTTTGCCTGTTGTGCAATGGAAGTAATACCATTACCCATAACAAAAAGGTTTTTCAGTGCCGTGCCGGCATTGTGTATCTTATCATTTCCATCTTTTCCGTTAAGTGCACCCGCCCACCAGCGAGCCAGTGTAAATCCTTTTTTACCCATCCATTCAGCAGATTTGAAACGACCCTGAAGCCAGTCAAAATCCACACCCCATGAAGAAGCAAAATATTTCCAAGAACCTTCACTTAAACCATAATAACCAGGAAGTGTATCAGAAAGACAACCCATATCGGTTGCACCCTGAACATTGTCATGACCTCTTAGGATGTTTGTTCCACCACCCTCTTTACCCATGTTCCCAAGTGCCAATTGCAAGATCGGAGCCAGTCTGGTATTGGATGTACCAATAGAGTGCTGAGTCAGTCCCATAGCCCAGATAAGCGTTCCAACCGATGCATTTGCATACAGTTTTGTCACTTGAATGATTTTGGCTACTGGTACACCTGTCACATCCGCTGTTTTTTCAGGTGTCCATTTTTCCGCTTCTGCCTTAATATCATCCATCGCATAAACACGGTTTTTGATAAACTCTTTGTCTTCCCAGCCGTTTTTAAAGATAATATGTAACATCCCATACATAAATGCAATATCTGTACCAGGTCTGATCCGTACATAATGGTCTGCTTTTGCAGCCGTTTTCGTAAAGACTGGATCGATCACAATGATCGGTGCATTATTACGTTCTTTGGCTTTTAAAAAGTGTTGGAAACCAACCGGGTGATTAACCGCCGGATTTGCACCAAATATAATAATAGCTTTAGCATTTTGTATATCTCCAAGAGAATTGGTCATAGCGCCATAACCCCATGTATTCGCCACACCGGCGACTGTTGCACTATGTCAAATTCTAGCTTGGTGATCTATATTGTTTGTTCCGTACATTGCAGCAAACTTTCTAAAATAGTAAGCTTGCTCATTACACATTTTCGCAGACCCTAGGAACATTGCTGAGTCTGGTCCTACTGTTTCATGTGCCGTTTTCATTTTATTGGCAATACGGTCAAGCGCATCGTCCCAAGTCAAACGTTTCCATTGACCTTTCTCTTTAACCATTGGTTGTTTCAAACGTACTTCAGAACGTACCATATCAATCATGTCAGCACCTTTACAACAGTGCCCTCCAAGCGATATTGGGTGGTCTTGTGCTACTTCCTGTCGTACCCAAACACCATTTTGTACTTCTGCAATGATCCCGCACCCAACGGAACATGCTGTACAAACAGTTTTTACTTTTTGAGAGCCGGGGAAAGGATTTTTAACTTCCTCTTCTGTTGCCTCTCTTGTTACACCTTCATTAGCAAAGGCAGCTGTCGCACCGGCCGCAGTGGCAATGGCGGTCATTTTTAAAAATGATCGTCTACCCACTTTCGGCTTCAGTGCATCAAATTCATTGATACCCATATTTAGTCCTTTATCGTTAACTAATTTTATAGAGCTTGTTTATAATACTCTTCCCATACTGCGGTTTTTTTATAGATGATCTCTTTTTTAGGAGACTGTCCTACAATCACCCCGTTGGATCCTGTATTACTTTTTGTTTTATTCGACATAGCCATTGCTGTTGAACCTACTGCTGCGGCTCCAGCAACTACGGCACTTTTCTTAAGAAAATTTCTTCTACTGTCTTGCATAGCTACCTCCATTTTTTTATTTAGCCTCAAAGTCATTGAGACTTAAACAAAACAGACTTGTCTGTCTTGTTTAAAGCCCAATCTGCTACATCAGATCTCCTCTTCGGCGTTTGATGCAACAAAAAGATCACAGGAATCTTCTTTTTTAGGTCCCAAAGCTCTTAAAGCTCTGTTTCGCTCACGTCTTTCTCTCTCTTCTTGTGAGATCTCCTCTTCTACCGCTGCTTCTGCAACAAAAGGTTTAACCGTCGGAATGGAAACATCCAGGTAAATACGTTCAAATTCAATGAATGCTTTCAAAATGACTGCTACATCTTTAAAAATATCTGCTTGGGGGTGTTCATAAAGTTCTTTAGCAAAGAGATCCACAAAGTCATTCAAAACCTCTTCAAAAATACAATATGCCGTATTTTGATAGGCCTTTTCACCAGAAGCTGTCAATTCAGATAATTCCGCCATCACTGTAAAGATAAATCCTATGTGGTCTTCATAATCAGAAAATTTATCTTCATCACGGCGGATCTTGGTTTTGGCTAAAAAGTTTTGCATCTCCAAACGTTTTTTACCATTCTCCACACCATTGTTATAATAAGAAGCAGTGGTTCGTATGGTCTTGGTTTTAGGTGCATAGAACAGGGTATCAAACTCATGCATCAATGCAACATTGGACTTGGAAGGAAGTTTCATATGCAAACCTTCAAATGCTTCTGCTGACAAAGCATCCAGAGGATTAGCTTTTAGGGTTTCAACCAGAGTAATGAGTTCATAATATCTTTTGTACTCAGCAGAAAGAGTAAAGAGTCTTGAGAACATTCCATAATAGAGTGATCGTGCTTTGTCCATTTTTGCATCTCTCATCTCAACCCTCCTGTTTCATTATTATAATCTCCAGGATTCTTCATATAGCTCTCCATCATAATTTTTGGCTTACAATCTTCACAGCAATAAAGTGTTCGCTCTTTAATAGGATCATTTGCAAAAATAGGTGCCATCATATCCGCGATCTTCTGTACTGCTTTTGTGGTTGCAAAAGGTTTTCCACACTCCACACATTCAAAGAGCGTATCTTTTGCCAAAACTTCCTCTTTAAACCAGGAAGGTTTGAGTTCTATGACATCTTTTTTGATCGTCAAACAATCTGTCTCAGGACAGGAAACTTCACAGTACCCGCACATCGTACAAATGCTGGCATTGAGTCGGAGTGTATTGTCCTCTGCATTGGCAATAAGCGCACCCACATTACAGGCACCTACACAGACAAGACATAAAGTACAGTTGGACTCTTTAACTTCCACATGTCCATAATGCACATGTTCTCCCGTATTCACTTCACCTAAGTTCTCATTACCCACAAGATCTCTCAGACGGATCGCAAAGATCTCTCTTTTTTTAGCACCCTCTTCATTGAAGGTATATCTTGAATTTGCTACGAAAGAAACTTTTTCCAAAGCCACTGTCAGTTCTTTCTCATTCATTGCAACCAATACAGCATCTACACCATATTTCTTCTGATAGATCTGGTTGAGTATAGAGATAGCATCTCTGCTTCCTTTGGAAATGAAGTCAGAGTAAAAGATCACTTGGGAAGCACTCTCCTGAGCCAGTGTCAGAAAGGTACCTTCATGCAAAAATTTCTCACCCTCAAGAGCCAATGGTAAAATGCCCGTTTTCAAGTCAACATCCAAAGTATCAATATTCATATTTCTTGGGATAATAAGAGGAATGTGTCCTTGCATCTCTTTTGCTATTTCAAAAATGGATTCTCTGTTCGATGGGGCATAATCCAAAGCACCGGAAGGACATACAGAGATACAACCTCCACAACCGTGACAGTCGATCTGTGAAAACTCCAAATGTTTCTCTTCATCATGTTTGACGATCGCAACCGTAGGACAAACTTCTTCACATTTAGAACAGATCTCTTCTCTTCTTTCATGATATTGACAGATTGTCTTATCGTAAACCGTAAACTTTTTGTACTCATAATGTGCTATATTTTTACGAATCGTTTCTAAAACATCTTCCAGAGAACTCTCAAGTGGATCAAATGTACCACTCTGCTCTGTAGCGAGCTCATGCTGATCATACCAGACTACTTGAGATACTTTTATGGGAACTTCTTTACCGTTACTCATAACAGACACTTCAAGCGCACCTATATGACCGTTAATTTCTATCACTATCTCAGGTCGTACAGCATAAAGATCGAATTCATCTGAAGATATGTGAGATATAAACTCACCTTCCTGCTCCTGAGTACACACAAGAAGAAGTCTGTTATCTACCTCTTGTGTATAAGACATATCTTGTCCCAGGTCAAACCTGATAGCATTCATGTTATAAAGTTTTTCAATATTTTTGATCTGTGCTGCTATAGGGTCTCGACTGTTTCTAATATAGAAATTGATCTCTTTGGCAATCACTTCAGCAGGTACAGCATCTGAATTTGAAATAATATAATGGTTTTGATTTTCTGTAGTAGCTTGAGAGGTAACTACAATACTCTCCGGAAGTGGAAAGTCAAGTGTGTCGGGACTAAAATAGACAAACTCTTGCATGTCTTTGTCTCCTAATTATGTTAGATTTAAATCTAACATAATTATACTCCTTAAAAGTTAACCGTTGCATTACACTATTTAAATTTTGGAGTTTTTAAGTGTTCACGCATGACATTTACAAATGTACAAAAAATGACTATAGTCGTCATATTCATCAATTATTTTTATGTTCTTTGTCAATAAGCTTTAAATATTTGATGGGGGTAACCTCTTTCATGGCTTTTGCCAGCCATTGTATCTGGAACCATGCAGCGCCAGAATCTCGAAGATCAAAATAATTTTTGAGAGAGCGTATGTTAAAGGTGACGACCATATCTACTTTCCAGTTGTCTGAAACAATATGTTTAAATCCGTCACCCACATTTCTTTTTTTCTTACCCATTTGAAAGGCGTCAAAAAGTGTTTGGGCATCCCCTTTGCAGTCAGCAATAAAAGGCAGGGATGATTTTGCAATGGCATTTTTAAGAAAGTTACTGTCTCTTTCAAATTGAAATTGCAATTTATCATACATTGCTTTTATTTCAATGGCTAAGTATTGCTCATCGGTGACCACAAAAAGGTTCAAAGCAAGTACTTTTTCTAAAAAGAATGCAAAACTATCAGCACTTTCAAGAGAAGCCACAAAAGCATTGATGACAGAGGACATGGTGTAACGGGTAGATCTTACAGAGATAGCTTGGAGTCTATGCCGTGCATGTTCCTGAAGGACACCCCTACTCGTACCTTGTACCAAAAAACTCAAAGTAGCATGTTCAATGATAGAGTGATGGTGATGTACCCATGCCAGGTTTGAAAGCAGATCAGAGTCATCAATGTTGTTAATCGCTTCTGTATCCAAATGTTCCATAGCTATTTTTACACATTCATTCTCAGAGTTTTCAAAAGAGTCATAACAGGTTCTTGCAGCGATCTCTGCAACACCAAGCCCAGACTGTTGTAAAAGTGTAACTTTTGGTTTTTCATATTCGATATGGTACATTGTTATTTTTTCCATCAGAGCACTCCAAAATTATTTAGCTACAATTATAGCAATATAATTTGAGGATAAGTATAGTGCAAGCAAACGAAAGATTTTTTAGTTTTGAAGAAGACTTCAGAGACCCCTACGCCAGAGATAGGGACAGGGTACTTCACTGCTCTTCATTTAGACGTCTGGAGTATAAAACCCAGGTTTTTTTGAATCATGAAGGGGATTATTTTCGTACAAGACTTACACATTCCCTTGAAGTCTCTCAAATAGCACGCACACTTTCTCGCATGTTAGAACTCAATGAAACCCTTGCCGAAGTAATCGCACTTTCACATGATCTGGGACATACACCTTTTGGGCATGTGGGCGGTGACGAGTTAGACAGGCTCCTTAAAGAAGATGGTAGACCTTTAGGATTTGAACATAATTTTCAGTCATTTAGAGTGTTAACAAAGTTGGAAAAACGCTATAAAGATTTTGATGGGCTCAATTTGACATTTGCAACGCTTGAAGGGGTACTTAAACATTCCTACCCGTATAAAAAACCTTTTTTCGCAGGTTTGGATGCACGTTTTGATCTAGAGAAACATCCCTCTCTTGAAGCTATGGTAGTCGATCATGCAGATGAAATAGCCTATACTTCTCATGATATTGATGATGGTATCAAATACGGACTTATCTCTTTTGATGACTTATTGGACGATGCACTATGTTTACGGGTAGATGCAATGGTACAAAAAGAAGGTATCTCGAGAAAAGAAAACCTTTATCGTCATCGCTTTGTTGCAGGACTTATAAAGTTACTGGTGGAAGACTTCATTGAAAACTCAAAAGAAGGTGCAAAAAAATACCGTCAAAGTGTACCTATTTGTGTGACTTTAAATGCAGAAGAAAAATTACCGGTGGGGTTTTCCAAAGAGACAGCAACACAGCTTAAAAAGTTGAAAAAACTACTTCTAAAGAAGCTGTATAAACATGAAAAAATAGCACGTAAAATGCATGCGGGGAAACAGTGTATCAAAGGACTTTATAAAGCATTTACAGAAGATAAAGATTTACTTCCGCCTCACCAAAAAGCTCTTTTTGATCTGCGTACAAAAGAGCGGGTTGTTGCAGATTATATTGCTGCTATGACAGATCGTTATGCGATGAAAACCTATCATGAACTTTACGGTTTGTCCCTGTAGGGTGTTGTGTCCCCACAACACCAATTATAATAAAAAATCTACTCTATAGTAACTTTTCGATATAATGCGCGAAAAATACTAGGGTATCACACCCCATTTCAGGACATTTTATGCAAAAGATTAAAAATATTGCCGTTATCGCACACGTTGACCACGGTAAAACAACACTTGTTGATGAACTTCTTCAGCAGTCTGGTACGTATGCAGCACACCAGCAAGTAGAAGAGAGAGCGATGGATTCTAATGACATCGAAAAAGAGAGAGGGATCACGATCCTTTCTAAAAACACGGCGATCACTTATGGTGATCACAAGATCAACATTATCGATACTCCGGGTCACGCCGATTTCGGTGGGGAAGTTGAACGTGTTCTTAAGATGGTAGATGGTGTACTTCTTTTGGTAGATGCGCAAGAAGGTGTGATGCCTCAAACTAAATTTGTTTTGAAAAAAGCGATTGGTTTTGGTCTTATACCTGTTGTTGTTATCAACAAGATCGACAAAGACGGTTCAGATCCAGATAGAGTACTAGATGAAGTATTTGACCTTCTTGTTGCTCTTGATGCTAACGAAGAACAACTTGAATTCCCGGTACTGTATGCAGCAGCTAGAGATGGTTATGCTAAATGGGAAATGGAAGATGAAAACAAAGATATGACACCACTTTTTGAT
>JAUVCL010000152.1 GCA_030595845.1 Campylobacterota bacterium | reverse complement strand
ATATCGCAATCTATAAAGCACACACTTAACCTCAAACGTAACATCAAAGAACTAGACAAAACGAAGATACACCAAATACAGAGTAAAGATGTTGTATTTTCTATGTTAGCAACAGTGACCTATAATGCATTAAAACTTTTTATAACTCAAAAATATACTGCTACTCATAGCAATACCCTTTTTAAAGAAGTAAAAAAACTTCAAGCTATTTTACTTAAAAAATACAATATAGAAAGAGGATATAAACTATCTCTGTCTGCTCTACAAGGTATAAAACTTACTAAGCTTTTTAGCAAGACAGAAGAGAACAAGCAATTACTTGTGGATATAAAATCTCTTTTTGGTTTTGAACAGATCTATAAAGATAGTGAAATATCTATTGAGTTTAGACAAGATTTAATGACTACGTCACTCTTTATAAATCCTAGTAACTTTTATGAGTGGTATGTGTATGATATTTTGAAGAAGTATGCAGAGGATAATGAAAAGACTATACAGTTTGATAAAGAAGAAGGTACTGCGACACAATACTTTTTAAATGAGAAGCCAAAAAGTTCTAATCCTGATTATATTTTGACTAATGAAGTCAATAAAGTAAAGATTGTGATAGATGCCAAATGGAAAAATGTTAATAAGTTTGGTGATGTTGAACCTAGTGATTATCTGAAGTTGAAATTTGACACTTCCTTACTTAAGAGAAAAGGTTACAGCGTTAGTTCGTATCTAGTTTATCCAAGTATAAAGATAGATGAAAATAGTTTTAATATGCTGGTTGATAAGAAGTCAGTATTTAATTTTAATGCTATTGAGATAGATATGAATTTTGAGAAATATGATAATAGTTTAGATTTTGACTTTGATGTAAAAGAGTTAAAAGAAAAAATAGAAGTAAATACCCAAATAGAAAAACTCAAATCAGTATCAGTAGTATTAAGTGAAACAATAAGCAATGCGAGAACAGATATACTCTCAAGACTTATAGAAGCAGAAGATGGTGAAGAGAAAGAAGTATTAAAAGCAGAGTTAGATACTACGTTATTGGATTCTGCTATCTCACTTAGTGAACAATTAGAAGAAGAGAAAATTTTACCTGAGATAGAAGAGATATTAAACAAGTATGAGGCTGTTCTTGAAGAAGAAAGTAAGAAATTTTTAAAATCATCATCAGCTATCTATAGTTACTATCAAAAGAATGTTTATGAACATTTTGACTATTCGATGCCAGGTAGTGGACTTTGGAAATTTATTGAGTTGGAATTAAATACTTCTTTTGTATGGTATTTACGTATATTGAGTCAGGTATGTGATAATAAAAGTCCATGGACAAAAATATGTAAAAGAAATGCCAAAATAGATCAAAGCTTAGATAATGGCAAGAAAGTTGTATTAACCCAATCAGATAAACAGAATAAAACAAAATTACAAAGTGTTATGTTTGGATGTATAAAGCTACTTCTTGAAGATATAAGTACTTTAGATGAATTTGATGATTTCTTTGTACTGAATAAAGATGAAGAACCTTTTATTAGAAATGATTTAGTAAAGTTAATAGAGCAAGTCACTATCTTTAGAAATGAACATGCACATATTAAGGCAATGTCTCTTGAAAAATTTCAACAGCTATGGGATTTGTTATTTAATAAAAATAGTAGTAATATTACGCCACTTGGAGAAATAATGGAATTTAAGCAAAAGATGAGGGTATATTTATGACGGATGAATTTTATATGCAACTTGCTCTAAATAAGGCTTGGGAATACCAGGGCTTGACCTATCCAAATCCTGCTGTAGGTGCAGTGGTTACACTTGATGGTAAAATTTTAGCTATAGAAGCACATCAAAAAGCAGGTACTTCACATGCTGAAGTGTTGGCTTTACTTTCAGCCTATGAAACCCTTTCAGATACTTTGATAGATTTTAATCCTCAAGATGCAAAACAAGCCCATACTTTTCTTTTATCACTGCCTAAAGACTTTTTTATTCACTGTACTATTTATGTGACACTTGAACCTTGTTCCCATACAGGTCAGACACCGTCTTGTGCCTCTTTGTTGCAATCATTGGTATTCGGTAGAGTGTTGATAGGAATACAAGACCCTATTAAAGGTCATGATGGTGGTATGCAGAAGTTAAAAAATGTAAGTGTTGGGGTATTAAAAGAAGCGTGTCAAGCCTTGATAGAACCTTTTATGATCTGGCAAGATCGGGCTTTTGTTCTCTTTAAACTGGCACAGACAACGAATGGTCGTATAGGGGGTGGGTATCTTAGTTCACGCACTTCTCTCACACATGTACATCAGTTGAGAGAAGTATGCAGTACTTTACTCATAGGCGGTAATACAGTGAGAGAAGACAGACCTACTTTGGATTGCAGGTTTATAGAAGCTAAAGCACCTTCTGTCAAGATATATGCAAAAGAAGATAACTTTGATAGAGATATTCCCCTTTTTGGTATTCAAAATAGAGATGTTGAGGTCATCAATACATTGGATTTTTTAGATAGCCCTTCTTTTGTACTGGTTGAGGGTGGTGAGGGAATGCTGAAGGCACTTCAAGCGAAAATAGACTGGATGTTACTCTATCAAACACCTAAGCTCTCTACACATCATTTATCCTATAATACTACAATGAATTTAGAGTTTCTGCATTTTGATCAAAAAGATGTAGATTTACTCATGTGGAGCAAACAGATTGGGCATTGAAAAATTAACAGATAAACAAGAAAAACAAGAAAAAATCGTTACGATGTTTGATGATATCGCATCAACCTATGACAGAGCCAATAGAGTGCTGAGTATGGGTATCGATATACAATGGCGTAAAAAAGGCTGTGATAAAGCCTTTGAAATACTAGATAGAAAGACTTTGTCTCAGATCACAGATGTTGCAACGGGAACGGGTGATCTGCTTATTTACTGGAAAGAACAAGCTGAAAAAAACAATGTAGTCATTGATAAATATATCGGTATAGATCCTTCTGTCGGCATGCTTGAAGTGGCCAAAGGTAAGGTAGATTTTGCCGAATTCATTGAAGGGAAAGCCCAAGCGCTTCCTATCGCAAATGAAAGTACAGATGTTATTTCTATCTCTTATGGTATACGTAATGTGGTAGACAGGGTTGAAGCACTGGAAGAGTTTTATCGTGCATTAAAACCAAATGGTCTTGTGGTTATTTTAGAATTTACAAAACAAGACCGAAGCAGTCTTGTCGATAAAGTGGTAGATTTTGGTATGAAAAAAGTTTTACCTAAAATTGGTGGGTTTATCTCTAAAAATTATGAAGCTTATCAATATTTACCAGAGTCGATCGAAGAATTTTTAACCACTGAGATGTTGGCTCAAGAGTTGGAAGAAGCTGGATTTGAAATGAAATATACCAAGTCGTTCTCCATGGGGATTTCGACACTTCTTGTCGCACAGAAAAAGTAATGTAGGGTGCGTTTGCCAACGCACCAAAAAAGAACAAGCAAGGTGCGTTAGCAAACGCACCCTACGGAGGTAACATGTCACAAGCTATGATGAGTGTCTCCTCGCTCAACACCAAAATTAAATCTCTACTAGAAGCTACCTTTATGCACATACTGGTAGAAGGTGAAGTTGCGTCTGCCACCTATCACAGTTCAGGACACCTCTATTTTTCTATCAAAGATAAAGGAAGTTC
Organism: Campylobacterota bacterium; assembly: GCA_030595845.1. Classification (GTDB taxonomy): domain Bacteria; phylum Campylobacterota; class Campylobacteria; order Campylobacterales; family Sulfurovaceae; genus Sulfurovum. The sequence goes on along the minus strand of JAUVCL010000152.1, from coordinate 1,223 downwards.
GGTCAAGTGTGTGATGTGGCGTTCAGCTGTGGCTAAAATGAAGTTCCGTATAGAAAAAGGGATGCATATTATGGTTGAAGGCTCAGTGTCTGTCTATACACCTAGAGGTGAATATCAGTTCCAAACAGTCAGAATAGAGCCTTATGGAAAAGGCGCACTGGCTTTGGCCTATGAACAGCTCAAAGAAAAACTGAAAGAAAAAGGTTACTTTGATGCACAGAAAAAACAAGCTATTCCCAAACACATTCAAAAAATAGCACTGGTCACAGCCAAAGAGAGTGCAGCCCTGTATGATATGCTTAAAATCATAGAGAAGCGCTGGCCACTGCTTGAAGTGATGGTTGTCGATACCCTTGTGCAGGGTGAGCAGGCAGCTAAACAGATAGCCAAGTCTTTGGCCTATGCAGATAGTTTAGGTGTAGATGTTGTGGTTGTTGGACGTGGCGGAGGCTCTGCAGAAGATCTCTGGAGTTTTAACGAAGAAATAGTAGCCGATGCTATTTTTATGATGAGGACACCTGTTGTATCTGCTGTAGGGCATGAAGTAGATGTGATGATCTCTGATCATGTGGCTGATCTACGTGCACCTACACCTAGTGCTGCTATGGAGATGATACTTCCTGATGTGCAAGAAATACATTATACTTTATCTGAAATTTCAGAACGATTTTCATATACAATCAGGCAAAAATTACAGTACTCTGTACGTGATCTAAAACATGTGGAAGAGATACTGCTAAGATCTTCACCTTCCCGTTTACTTGTTGAAACAGCCAATGAATTCAAACGTTTGCAAGAGGAGTTTAAACGTGTTGTTGCGTATAAGTTAGAACAATTTTCCTTCAATATCCCGACATTACTTAAAAATTATAGCCAAAGTGTTGCCTTGACACTGCAGCAAAAAGAGCAACATTTGGGATATCTTCATAAAAAGCTAAGTATGAGTGATCCAAAATTACAGCAACGTAAAGGCTGGGGACAAGTATCATTAGAGGGGAAAACTGTAGAGCTTAATATCATTGAAGTAGATCAGAAATTTATACTTGAAGATACTAGCGTAAGAATTGAGGCAGTCTGTTTACATAAAACATGAGTTTTAACAGAGCATATGATATAATAAAAACCAATAATAACAAGGTTGTACAATGGAGTCTATCTTTGAAAAGCTAACGCAACTGACACAAATAGAATATTTATTACTTACGCTATTTTTCTCAATTATT
>JAUVCL010000076.1 GCA_030595845.1 Campylobacterota bacterium | reverse complement strand
GATGCGCTACGTCAAGTTGGGGCAAAGATCACCTATAAAGAAAAGGAAGGGTACCCGCCGCTTCAAATAGAAGCAGATGGTTTAGTTGGAGGAGAAGTAGCGATAGATGGTACTATTTCAAGTCAATTTTTAACAGCATTGCTTATGGCAGCACCTATGGCAGAGTCTGATATGACCATTACGATCATCGGGGAACTGGTTTCTAAACCTTATATAGATATTACTTTGCATATCATGGAACAATTTGGGGTTGAGGTAGTGAATGATGACTATAAGACCTTTACCATAAAGGGCAGGCAAACGTATCAATCAGTTGATACGTTTATGGTAGAAGGAGATGCTTCCTCTGCTTCTTATTTTTTAGCAGCAGCAGCCATAAAAGGCGGTACAGTAAAAGTAACGGGTATCGGTAGAGACAGCATACAGGGAGATATACAATTTGTTGATGTCTTAGAACTCATGGGTGCAAGAGTGGAGTGGGGGGAAACCTATATCTCAGTAACAAGAGATGTACTTCGTGCGATTGATATGGACTTTAATCATATCCCTGATGCAGCAATGACCATTGCTACGATGGCACTTTTTTGCAAGGGCACCACTACACTTAGAAATATTTATAACTGGCGTGTGAAAGAGACAGACAGACTTTTTGCGATGGCAACAGAATTGCGTAAAGTAGGAGCAGAGGTAGAAGAGGGTGAAGATTATTTAAAAATTATTGCTCCTGAACACCTGAAACATGCGGCTATTGATACCTATGATGATCATAGAATGGCGATGTGTTTCTCTCTTTTAGCACTTGATCCTATCTCTGTCACTATCAATGAACCAGAGTGTACCGCAAAAACATTCCCTACTTATTTTGAAGTTTTTAAAAGTATTTCCTCTTAAAGCCTAGGGAAAATTCCTGTGGAACTGAAACCCTGATCTGTTACGCCTGTTCACTCATGAAGAAATTCACTCCTTCCATACTTTTCCATACAAGCATTTTTTATGTTTATATGGGTATAATAGCGCAAAATTTGTGTACACATAAGGATAGGTATGAAGTTCGAAGATTTCGAAATAGATGAAACAGAAGATTTTGCAGCGATGCTCGAGGAATCGTTTAAAAAATCAGAATCAAAAAGTGATTTAGTTACAGGTACAATTGTTAAAATTGATGAAAATGATAATTTAGCAGTCGTTGATATTGGTGGTGGTAGAGATGCTAACCTTAATCTTGATGAGATCAAAGATGAAGAAGGTAATGTAACTTTCAACGTAGGTGATGAAATTTCTGTAGTTACCATGGGTAGAGGTCGTATCTCTCACACAGCAGCACAAGCAAGAGTTGCACTGAATGAGTTTATCGCTGAGTATGATGAAGAGCAAGAGTATATTATCGAAGGTATTATCACTAAGACCAATAAAGGTGGATATGTTGTTGAAGTAGATGGTTTAGAATTCTTCATGCCACGTACACTTTCTTATCTTTCTTCAAAAATAGATCCAAAAGGTAAAAAAGTTAAAGCGGTTATCGTTAAAGTAGATAAAGATAAAGGTTCAGTAGTTGTTTCTAGAAAAGAACTTATTGAGCGTGATAAAGCTAAAACAGATGAAATCGTTGGTAAATTACTTGAAAACAAAGAACCTGTGATCGGAACCATTAAGAAAATTACTTCTTATGGTATGTTCGTAGATGTTGGTGGTATGGACGGATTGGTTCACTACTCACAGATTTCTCACAAAGGTCCGGTTAATCCTTCTAAATATTTTGTTGAAGGTGATGAAGTAAATGTTATCGCTTTAGAGTATGATAAAAAGAAAAGACACCTTTCACTTTCTATTAAAGATGCAAACCCTGATCCTTGGGCTGACATTGATGCGATCATTGGTGTAGGTGATACTGTTACTGCGACTGTTTCTAACATTGAACCTTATGGTGTATTTGTTGATCTTGGTGAAGATCTTGAAGCATTCCTTCACGTATCTGAAATCTCTTGGGACAAAAATGTTAAACACCCTAAAGATTATTTAGAAAATAATTCTGATATTAATGTTGAAGTGATCGAGATCGATAAAGAAGGTAGAAGACTTAGAGTAAGTCTTAAAAATCTTCTTCCTAAGCCTATGGACGCATTTGTTGCTGAAAACAGAGTAGGTGATGTGGTGACTGGTACCGTGACATCTATTACTGACTTTGGTGCATTTGTGAAAGTGGGGACTGTTGAAGGTCTTCTTCATAATCAGGAAATTTCTTGGGACAAATCACAGAATGCAAAATCTGAACTCAAAGTTGCTGATGAAGTTGAAGTAAAAATCATCAAAATTGATAGAGATGCAGGTAAAATTTCATTAAGTAAAAAAGCACTTGAAGCTTCACCTGTAAAAGCCTTTGCTGAAACACATAAAAATGGTGCTATTGTTACGGGTACAGTAAAAGATAAAAAAGACTTTGGTGTCTTTATATCACTTGAAGATAATGTTGATGCACTTATCAGAACAGAAGACCTTCATCCTATTAAATTTGACGAGATCGAAAAAGGTCAAGAGATTAAAGGTGTTATTTCTTTCATCGATGGTAACACTGATAGAATCAGAGTTTCTGTTAAAAGACTTGAGCGTCAAGAAGAGAGAGAAGCTATGGATCAACTTAACCTTGATCAAGATGACAGCATGACTTTAGGTGATGCATTTGGCGATATACTCAAAAAATAATTATTTACTTTTAATACTGAAGTGATACCATGCGGTATTACTTTAGTTTACTTCAGTAGTCGGAGAAATACGACTCATCGTATGACTCCCCCTATTTTATATACTCAAAACTTTACAAAAAGGTTAAACTATGTCAAAAAAGACAATTGTAGTTTGTGATCATATTCATCAAGATGGATTAGATATTTTAGCAAATGACTCTGAGATAGAATTTATAAATGCAGCAGATGAGCCTAAAGATAAGCTCATAGCTGAAATTATTCCATTGGCAGATGTGGCTATTACGCGTTCATCAACTGATGTGGATGATGCATTTTTAGCTTCTGCTACAAAAATAACAGCAGTGGTACGTGCCGGTGTGGGTGTTGACAATGTTGATATTCCTGGTTCAAGTAAACAAGGTATCGTCATTATGAATGTGCCTACTGCTAACACCATTGCAGCGGTTGAACTTACCATGACACATATGCTCTCCTGTGTAAGATCTTTTCCTTATGCACATAACAACCTTAAACTTGATCGTGTATGGAGAAGACAGGATTGGTATGGTACAGAGCTTAAAGATAAAAAACTGGGTGTGATCGGTTTTGGTAATATTGGTTCAAGAGTAGCTAAAAGAGCTAAAGCATTTGAAATGGATGTTCTGACATATGACCCTTATGTTGATTCGACTAAAGCAACGGATCTTGATATTGGATATACGAAAAACTTTGAAGACATTTTAGCCTGTGATATTATTACGATCCATACACCTAAAAACTCTGAAACTATCGGAATGATAGGTAAAGATGAAATAGCCACAATGAAAGATGGTGTTATTTTGATCAACTGTGCAAGAGGTGGTCTTTTTGATGAAGATGCACTTTTAGAAGGGCTCACTAACGGTAAGATAGCCAAAGCAGGTATTGATGTATTTAACAAAGAACCTGCAACAGATCATCCTTTGCTGGATCTTGATAATGTAATGGTTACACCTCACCTTGGGGCAAATACGAAAGAATCTCAAAAAAATATTGCGATCCAGGCAGCAGAAAATGCGATTGCAGCGGCTAAAGGTATTTCGTATCCTAATGCACTTAATTTACCGATAAAAGAAAATGAATTACCTGATTTTGTAAGACCTTATTTGGAATTGATCCAAAAGATCGGACACATGTCTGCACAAGTGACTAAGAGTGCTGTAAAGTCTATTCGTGTAACGGCTGAAGGTCCTGTATCTGATCATATTGAATCTATGGGAACTTTTGCAACCGTAGGTGTATTGACTGAGTCAGTGGGTGATCAGGTCAATTATGTGAATGCAGAATTTGTGGCCGAAGAACGTGGTATTGAAATCATTAAAGAGGTCAAACCAAACAACAGTGGATTCACCAACAAAGTAGGTATTAAACTTACAACTGCTGAAGGTATTATCACGATTGAAGGTACAGTATTTGACGATACAGTACAACGTATTATTGAAATTGATGATTATATTCTTGATGTTGAACCAAAAGGTACTATGATATTCTTTAGAAATACGGATACGCCAGGTGTGATTGGTGACGTAGGTAGAATCATGGCAGAACATAATCTCAATATATCTGACTTTAGACTTGGACGTGACTCTAAGCAACAAGCCTTGGCTGTTGTTCGCATTGATGGACACGTTACTAAAGAGGTCATTGATGCATTGTCTTCATTGGAAGCATGTATCTCTGTAAGTTACGCTACACTTTAAAATAAGGTGCACTAAGGTACTCTGGTACCGTAGTGTAACTTCTACAATATTTTTCATCAACTAGACTCTTTTTAATCATTAATATAACTTATATGGGCTATAATCCCGTATAACTATAAGATTTTTTTATATTTAATTGAAATACTAGGAGTTCCTCAATGCTAATAAAAAAATACCTTATTTTACTTTTATTAACTCTGCCACTTTTTGCTAGTGTAAAAAATCTTCGCTTAAGTACTGCATTAGAAATGTTAGAAAAGAATAACCTCGAATTAAAAATATCACAATTTAATGAGCAGATGAAAGCCTATGAAGCATTAGCGGCAAAAGGACATCATTATGGTAAGCTAGACCTTTCAGTCTCTGGTATGCGCTCTAATGATGCTGGAAATGTATTTGGATTTAAATTACAAAGCCGTGAAGCTACTTTTGGTGATTTCGGTTTTTCAGATTTTGATCCGACGAATCCCGATATACTCTCTGTTCAGCCCACAGATTTAAACTATCCAACAACACGAAACCATTTCCAGACAAAGATCAGCTATATGCTTCCCCTTTATACAGGTGGTAAACTCACAGAGTATGGACGCATTACAAAAGCGATGCAGCACATGAGTCAATATGATACGCAAAAAGTATTGAATGAGAAAATCTTTCAAACTAAAAAAGCTTTTTATGATATTTCACTGATCGAAAATTATATACACAATCTCTCCCAGATCATTAAAAACATTAATAAGTTAGAGTCTATTGTTAAGTCAATGAAAACGGAAGGATATGCAAAAGAGATAGATACACTTGAAGTTCAAGCACGTAACGCTGAGGCTCAAAGTATGTATAACCAAGCCAAGCTCAATAGGGATCTTGCCTATCAGTTTCTTTCCTTTTTACTTGATGAGGAAGTGAGTTCCATTCAAAAAGTAAATGATATGGCACCTATGCCACAAATTAATTCTGCAGATGTTGAAACCAATAATATTGATATACAAAAAGCACTTCTAGGGTTACAAATTACTGAAATGGCGATGAATGTAGCTGAGGCGAATTATTTGCCGACAGTAGGTGCTTTTGGTGAATATGGAAGTGCAGACAATAGCTTATGGAATGACTTTTCTGATAAAGATTCTTATACTGTGGGGGTACAGTTGACATGGAACATTTTTAATGGCGGGATCGATGCTGCCAATATTGAAAAAGCAAAGGTCAATCATCTTAAAGTACAGAGTCAAGTATCATTGGCAAAATCAGGGATCGCACTTAAAGTAAAAAAGCTTGAAACAGAGATCTTAAGTAAAAATCATGATGTGAAGAGTTATCAAAAACAGTTAAATTTCGCCCGAAAGGTGTATGAAAACTATAGTGCCCGATATAAAGAGGGTATTGTGTCTATTTCAGATGTTTTGATAAAACAATCTAAAGAATTAGAAGTCTTACTTAAACTCTTAACAGTAAAAAATGAACGTAATACAAAAATATTTGAAATAAACAGTATTATGAACGAAGGGGTAAAACTATGAATAAATTTCTTACATTAGTAGTCTTGTCATTGCTCAGCATATCTGCACATGCAATAGAAAAGAAGGTAAGTGGAGGGGTAGTACCAACACATAAAGCGGAGAAAAAAATACTGACTTTAAGTGGGTCTGTGGTTTCAGATAACCAAAAAATGCTCACCAGTCGCTATATGGGCTATGTTAAAACTATGGCCGTTTCAGAGGGGGATATTGTTAAAAAAGGACAATTGCTTTATGAAATTGATTCAAAAGAGATCGAATCTGCAGAGAGACAGGTAGATCTAGCGATATCACAGGCAAGACTTGCGCTGCAGATGAATAAGAATCAGTATAACAATATATTAACAAACCTAGCAAGACATGAAAGACTCTATAAAAAACAAATGGTTTCAAAATATGAGTTTGAAATGTTACAACTTGCATCAAAGAACCTTAAAGATATGGTTGAAATATCTGAACAGCAGGTAAATCAGGCATTGGCAAAAAAGGATGAAGTTTTAAATCAGTATAATTATTTGAAGATATTGGCACCCAATGATGGGGTGATAGTAGATAAGAGACTGAATGAAGGTGAAATGGCAATCCCCGGAATGCCTGCACTTGTTTTGACAGACTTGAGTAGATTAAAAATTGTTGCTGAAATAGCAGAAACACAACTCAAGTATATTAATTTGAGAAAACAAGTTAATATAGAAATACCTTCCATCGGTTTTAAAACAACAGGGGTCATTGTGTCAATTATCCCAAGTTCCAACCCCATGACACATAAGTTTAAGATCAACATAGAATTTGATCTTACCGTGCGCTCAGTGTATCCGGGTATGTATGCAAAAATTCTTATTAAGTAGGTAATATGAAAAATAAAAATGAATATCAAGTTATAAATGTAGCGGGAAAGCTTGCCAAAGGGTTTATGCATAGTCCGCTAACGGTTGTTTTAGGTGCTATTTTGTTTCTTATTGGGTATATAGCACTCAATACAATGCCACGGGAAGAAGATCCCCAGATCGCTATTTCCGGTGGGGCTGTTATAGTCGCTTTACCTGGGGCTACGCCAGAAGAGATAGAAAATGTTATTGTAAAACCATTAGAACGTAAACTTCGTGAGGTTCGTGGTATAGAACATATTTATGGTATGGCAATGGATAATGTGGGTGTTGTAAACATCATGTATTATATCGGTGAAAATAGAGAAGATTCCAACCTCAAACTGTATGATAAAGTGATGCAGAATATGGATAGTCTTCCAAAAGGTACGATGCAACCCATTGTTAAACCTTTTGATATTGACATAGATATTCCTATTATAAGTGTAGCATTCTATCCGAAAGATCAGAAAACAGTGAATGATATTGCACTGTTTGAAGTGGTGAGAAAAATACAGCAAAAACTTAATTCTGTAGATTATGTTGCAAAAACAATACTCAAAGGAGCGCGTAAAGCGCAGTTCAATATTGAAGTTGATATAGGAAAACTTTCTGCTTATCACCTTTCACTGGGGCAGATCATGCAGGCCGTTCAGTCGGTGGCCGTGGATGTTCCTGATGTTAAAGGAAGAACTGCAGACAATAAGTTGGTTATTTTTGGTGTGAAGAATGCTATCGAAAATGTTGATGATGTGGGAGATATTATTGTTGCACAATACATGGGTTCACCTATTTATCTGAAAGATGTTGCCTCGGTGAAAGAGGGGCTTGATATCCAAAACTTCCAAACAGCAGAAATACTTTTTAAAGATAAAGTAAATCACAGTGAAGGCGATGAGGGACAGGTAACAAAATTTAGTGATCAAAGAACGCAAATTACATTGACAGTAGCCAAACTTGCAGGTACAAATGCCGTATTTGTTGCAGATGATGTAGTAGGTGTTTTGAAAGCACACGACAGAGAATTTGACAGAATCGGTATGGGGTATATTATTACACGAAACTATGGTGAGCGTGCGAATGAAGCAGTAAATGAGTTAATGCATCACCTTATTATTACGATTGTTATTATTGCATTGATGTTGGTTTTTGCTTTGGGATGGAGAGAATCTATCATTGTTACCTTTACCGTACCAGCTATTTTGGCAGTGACACTTTTTACCGCATGGATGACAGGTCAAACGATGAACAGGATCACACTTTTTGCGCTCTTACTCTCTTTAGGGTTACTGGTGGATGCCGCGATCATTGTGATCGAAAATATACACAGGCATTTACACAGTCATGGCGTAGAAGACAAAGAGATGAGTGAACTTTTAATTGAAGCAACAGATGAGATAGGCGCACCAACCAATATAGCAACTCTGGCGATTATCTTAACGATGGTACCTATGGCTTTTGTTGGAGGGATGATGGGTTCATTTATGAAGCCTATCCCTTATAATGTACCTGTAGCACTTATCGTATCACTTTTCGTGGCGTATATCTTTACACCATATTTAAGTTTAAAACTACTCAAAAAACCAGAACATGGTGATCATCATAAAAAAGATGATGACAAAGGATCCAAATAATGAAAAATCTTGAAAGTTTGATTTACGGTATCCTTGACAGCAAGGTAAAAAAAAGGTTAGTGATCATATTAACAGCGGCAGCATTTTTCCTTTCTCTGTTAATGTTCCCTACTAAATTGGTATTGGCCAAAATGTTACCGGGAAAAAGTGATAATACATTTTCTATTTATGTAGATACACCAACAGGCTCTTCTATAGAACAGACAAAAGAGATGAGTGGCTGTGTGATAAATGTTCTAAAGAAGGAAGCTGAGATCATGAATATTGAGCTCTTTTTAGGGCAGGGTATTCCTTTGGATTATGCAGGGCTTGTTAAAGGTGCAAGTCTGAAACGTACTGAAAATGTTTCAGAAATATCAGTGAACTTAACGGATAAACACAGTCGTACTGAAGCATCATTTCTTATGGTGCAACGTTTAAGACCTATCATAAAAGAAGCATGTTTACCTTTAACAAAAGGTACCAATATCAAGTTTGTAGAACAACCATCCGGCCCGCCTACTTTGGCTTCTATTGTCGTTGAAGTACATGGTGAAAACCTGGATAAAATGAGAGATATTTCTACGCAAGTTGCCAATATACTTATAGAGACAGAGGGCCTTGTCGATATCGATATTATGGCTGATGAGATCTATGACAAGTTTGAACTTATACCAGATACAGAAAAGATCGCCAGAAGTGGATTGAGTGTAAAACAGGTGAATAACATCTTGTATCTTGCTTTTGAAGGGATGGTAATTGCGCATAAGAATTCTATCAATTCACCAGATCAGATCCCTATGTTCTTGGTCTTGGACCGTGAAAGTAAAAAATTATCTCACTCTACTTTAGATACTTTGGAGAGTAAACTTTCATCACTGAACCTTATGAATATGAGAGGTATGATGGTACCTTTAAGTGAAGTGGTCAATATACGTAAGGTAAAGTCCAACCCTATGATCATGCATAAAAATCTACAACGTATGGTCAATATTGTTGCAGAAACAGATATGGTATCTCAAGTCTATCCTCTTTTAGAGGCACGTGATGTG
>JAUVCL010000213.1 GCA_030595845.1 Campylobacterota bacterium | reverse complement strand
ACTTTCCGTAAGGACCATAAAGGAAGTTTGATCAAAATATTTTCTAAAATACCCATAAGAATACCTTTAATTTATAGTTTAGTAATGTTTAAATTTTACCTAATATAAATGATAAGTGACATAAAAAACAATTCTAGTTTTTTTATTGGGTAAAGGATAATCCTTGTAAGCAATACGTATTACATCTAAAGTATTTCTATCCAAAGATGCATAACCAATAGGTGTTTTAAGTTTTAATCCCGAGATATCTCCATTGGGATGCAGATAAAAGGAGACCACGTTGGTACCTTGTTGCTTGGTCCTGATAGCAACGGAAGGGTAACCGTTACGAGTGAGTGTATTTTGTGTAATACGGTGAATGGTACTGAGGTTGTTGCGTATAAACTTTTTTTGTGTTGGACTATAAGTATTGAATTCTGGTCCATAAAGTTTTTTGATCATTTGCTCGCCATAAGCACCTGCATTTGAAGAAGGTCTTCTCTTTTGGGGATGCATGGGCGTTCCTGATCCCATAAGCATATTGGCAAGTGGGTCTTTGGAACGTCTGGCTTTTCTGGGTTTTGTTCTCTTCTTAACAACTTTCTTTTTTGGTTTTGGTTTTGGTTCGACTTTTGTCACATTATTTTCTTCTGTATTTTTTTGAGCAAAAGTCTTTTTACTTTCATCTAAGATTTTTTCTTTAACAGGCTGCACCTCAGGTTTAGGTTCGGGCTTTTTTTCTACGATCGGCTGAGGAAGTATAGGGGGAGGCATAACAGGCATAGGTTTTGGTGGAATCACAACGGCTTGAGGCTTGGGAGCGGGGGGAGGTGTAGCGATCTGTTTTAAGTTAAGCGTTATTTTCTTGTCCTGAGTGGCAGGTGGCATAAAGGTGATCTCTTTAAAGTTTTTTATAAAGAGTAGTAAAATGAGTAAATGTAACAATAATGAGAGCAATAATCCTTTCAGTGTTCTGATACTATGCTCCTCTGTGTAGACCTAAGTGCCCTTAGTGTATAATCGATACCATTATAAACAAGTAAAGATTACAAAGGGTTAATAATATGGCATATGACAAAAGTATAGCAGCGTTTGAAGAAGCATATAAAGTGATTCCCGGTGGTGTTGATTCACCGGTACGTGCATTTTCCGGTGTAGAAGGTACCCCTCCGTTCATTGAAAGAGGAGAGGGTGGACACCTTTTTGACATTGACGGTAACAAGTACATAGATTATGTTCAAAGTTGGGGACCGCTTATCTTTGGTCACTGTGATTCAGAGATAGAAAGTTCTGTGATAGAAGCCGTCAAAAGAGGACTTAGTTTTGGTGCGCCTACAACAGTAGAGACAGAACTTGCCCAAGAGATCGTTACACTTTTTGACAGTATAGACAAAGTTAGGTTTGTGAGTTCAGGTACAGAAGCTGTGATGTCTGCTATTCGTTTGGCACGTGGTGCTACAGGGAGAGATAAGATCTTGAAGTTCACAGGATGTTATCATGGGCACTCAGACTCACTTTTAGTCCAGGCAGGTTCAGGTCTTGCTACATTTGGAACACCTTCAAGCCCAGGGGTACCCGCAGATCTTACTCAGCATACTTTACTTGCAACGTATAATGACATTGCTTCAGTGAAGGCATGTTTTCAAGAAGCACCGGAAGATATAGCTTGTGTGATCATTGAACCTATCGCTGGAAATATGGGGCTGGTTCCTGCAGATGAAGCATTTCTTGAAGAGCTAAGATGTCTTTGTACTAATCATGGTGCATTACTGATCTTTGATGAAGTGATGAGTGGTTTCAGAGCTTCTCTTAAAGGTGCGCAAGGTATCTCTACAGTAAAACCGGACATGGTAACGCTTGGTAAAGTAATAGGTGCGGGTATGCCTGTAGGTGCTTTTGGTGCATCAGCAGAGATCATGGCTTTCCTCTCACCTGAAGGTCCGGTCTATCAGGCAGGAACACTTTCAGGAAATCCTGTGGCTATGGCAGCAGGTCTTACAAGTCTTAGAAAGCTCAAATCTAACCCCTCTCTTTATGTCTCTTTGGGCAATAAAGCTAAAAAGCCTATGGATGGTTTTAAAAAGGCAGCAGAGGCAGTAGGTATTCCTTTAGTGACTGATGTAAGAGGAAGTATGTTTGGATTCTTCTTTTCAGACAAACCGGTAAAAAACTTTGATGATGCGTTGGCTAATGATTCAGATACTTTTGCAAAGTTTCATAAAGGGATGCTTGACCGTGGTATATACCTTGCTTGTTCTTCTTATGAGACAGGGTTTATTTGTGCAGAAACCACAGATGAAATGATCGAAGAGAGTATCAAGGCTGCCTATGAAGTCATGGCAGAGATTAGAAGTTAGAAAAACCCTCTAATCAGTATAGACACCTTCAGACATATCAAAGTCATAGTCTGGTTCTAAAGAGGGAACATCAGGGAGACTGTCGGGGTCTATTTCATATGATTTTAAATCATAATCTTTACCTTGATAAAAAGCTTTCTCTTTTGCATACTTTTTCTCTTTTTCCATCTGTTTCTCTATCTCTGCATTGATTTTACTTTTATCTTGGCTACGGTTAGTATCATTTGAGTCTGCCAGTAGCAAGGCT
>JAUVCL010000151.1 GCA_030595845.1 Campylobacterota bacterium | reverse complement strand
CGTTTACTGTCACTCAGGAAGCCGAAGTTACCAAGTACAACATGCCATGAAAGGTATGGGTTTCGAAAAGGTATGCAACCTAAGACCAGGAATCATCGGATTTTCCGGAGAAACACAACGAGGCTAGCGTTAAGCGTTAAGCGTTAAGAAAATAATCCACTTATCTAAAAAAAAGTCAAGGCCTGTCCTTGACCTCTCCCTCTAAACTTCAATAACCTAGACATTTATACCGCCCTAGCAAATCAAAAATAAAACCATATGCATTAGCCCACGGCAGTACTTTGCATTTTGTTTTTTTGGGTTCGTTCTTTTATTTGTTGCATTAACAAATAAAAAAAGGAACAAAGGAAGCTCAATCCAAATCTAAGTTAATAAAAAAATAATAAGGGGAAAAATAAACGGAGATGAGGAGCCGAAACTCCTCAAAAAATAATTAACTAAAAAGTTAATTATTTAGCAAGTGCTGCTTTAGAAGCATCAGCTACTTTTGTGAACGATTCAGGAGCATTCATCGCCATATCAGCAAGAATTTTTCTGTCAAGTTCGATATTTGCAAGTTTTAAACCATGCATAAATGTAGAGTAATTCATACCATTAAGTCTTGTAGCCGCATTAATACGCGTAATCCATAATCTTCTGAAATCTCTTTTCTTTTGTCTTCTATCTCTGTAAGCATATACTAATGAACGCTCGAGTTGTTCTTTGGCTTTTCTGAAGTGTTTTCTTCTACCGCTGTAGAACCCTCTAGCTTGTTTTAATAGTCTTTTGTGTCTTCTTGTTCTTACGACACCCGTTTTAACTCTCATGGTTATCCTTTACCTTATACTTGTACTGCAACTTTTAAAAGCCAGTTATAGTAGGTGCTAAGCATTTTCTCTGCTTAAACTTGCCCCTAATCGGGGGTTAATTGCTTTTGAAATGTAACTAAATAATTAGTTAATCATCTCTTTAATGTTTTTAGCGTCAGCGCCATCAACATATTTAGGACTTTTCATACTTCTATGGTGACCACCGTCAACCTTAGTTAGAATGTGACTTCTATATGCAGTTCCTCTTTTGATCTTGCCGCTTTTTTTCACTTTAAAACGCTTAACTGCGCCTTTTACACTTTTCATTTTTGGCATATGCTCTCCCTTGATAGAATTTTTCATCCAATATAACACAATGTCCAATGACTTACTGGGTAACTATGTATATTGTTTAAAATGGGACGGTATTATACCCAAACATTCTGAAGAGTTTATAAAACTAGAGGATAGCTCGTACACAGCGAACATGACGTTCATACGTTTTATAGTTGCTATATTCGTAACCACGTTTAAAGTTCATCATCCAAGCGAATTCTTCACTCGACTCATGTGCAGAAGAAGACCAGTAGTACCCAGAAGCACCAACATATTTAAACCCTTTTTTCATGCCTCCATCACGTGGTTTTGTACTGAGTATCTGTATGAGTTCTTTAATATTTGGAAGTCTCCAGTCATCATGCCCTTCCAAATCTAATTGGCTACAAAATGCAATCGCTCTTTGCCAGTCCTTCTGTGCATATTTTGCAGCACTGTTATCTTGCCACATGAGCCCAGTTTTACTATCGGTAAACACATCAGATGATAAAGACAGACTAACACTTATTATTATCAAAAGAATTACTCTCATGTATCGCTCCTACTTTATTATGAGGAAGTATACTCTTTTAGCCATTCATTTTAACACGAACTATGCTAAAATATTTAGCAATAAAACATGAGGCACTTTAGTGGACAAAATCACCGAAATTCTTTCCCAAAAAAAGAAACTTCTCACCGAGGTTTACTTTGATCTACAAGTTCATTTTGAAGAAAAATATGGCAAAGATGCCCTTGTACTCATGGAGATAGGCACATTTTTTGAAGTATATGAAGTCAATAATGACGAAATGAAGGTTGGAAAAGCAAAAGAGATAGCAGAACTCCTGAACATCCAACTTACACGTAAAAGTAAAGCCATTTTAGAGAATTCTGTCTCCAACCCTCTGCTTGCAGGTGTACCTGCCGTTTCACTCGACCGTTATCTTTCCCGTCTCATTTCTACAAAAAAATACACGATCATTGTTGTCAAACAAAAAGGGGAAATGCCAAATATCAAGCGGTATGTCTCCAACATCATCTCTCCGGGTACAAACTTTGAGTACTTGAGTGAACCTTGCGAAAACAACATCGTCTCTTTGCTCATAGATGAAAATGCCGGTATCTACTCTGTAGGGTACTCAGCCATCGATGTAAGTACAGGAAAGACGATCTGTAATGAGATACACTCTACCCGTGATGACAAGACCTATGCACTCGATGAAGCCTTTAACCTTTTACAAACTTATACTACTTCAGAGGTCATCATCACACTTGATTCTAAAGAAATAGACAAAGAATGGGTCATACATTACTTGGAACTCGAATCTCTGCATTACTCTATCAATACCAAACGTTTTAGAATACAGTTTCAAAATGAACTCTTCACCCGAGTCTTTAACATCAACTCTTTTCTCTCAAGTATAGAGTTTTTGGACCTTGAACGTCACCCCTATACCACAGAATCTTTGGCGGTACTGATCGACTTTATCATAGAGCATGATGAGAGTATCATTGAAAAAATGAACAAGCCACAGTTCTTAGGCAACAACCGATATATGTACATCGGGAACAATGCCATGGAACAACTCTCCATCATCTCCCGTGACCCTGCGGATATCACACTGCTTGATCTAATAGACAAAACCTCTACGGCTTTTGGTAAACGTCTTCTGAAAGAGCGTTTACTCAATCCCATCTGTGACAAAACCTTGCTAGAGAAACGCTACAACCTTACAGAATTGCTCTTGCCGAACATCAACCGTTTTGAGACCCACTTAAAACAGATCTATGACCTTGAACGCATTACAAGACGTATTAAACTGCGTAAACTGCACCCTGTAGAGCTCACGTATATTGCGATGTCTTTGGAGGCTATTTTAAAACTTCTTGAAGATGCACAGAATGATGGTTTGAAGATAGAAGAGAACCTCTATGACGAAACCCAAGAGATGCTTACGG
The DNA here is from genome assembly GCA_030595845.1 of Campylobacterota bacterium. GTDB lineage: Bacteria > Campylobacterota > Campylobacteria > Campylobacterales > Sulfurovaceae > Sulfurovum. The sequence continues at coordinate 1,878 of JAUVCL010000151.1, read as the reverse complement.
TATTAAATGATACGTTTGAACTTGATGTTTGCGCGAGATTTCGCATAGAACAGATCAATGACAATCTTTTCAAAGATGGTATCTATCCTGCGATTGACACGATTGTCAAAACACAGCAAAAAGAAGTGTCTAAGATGGAAGATGTTGCCGCCCATATTGAAGCACTCTTTTCAAAAGACAAACTCTTTTCCGGCTCTACACGCTATGCTACAGTGACCTATCTAGAGAGTGAAGGTTATTTTTTAAACCTCACCAAAAATAGATTTACTCTCATAGAAAAGTCTCTAAAAGACTCTTTTGTAACCATTAATAACCAACATCACTTCTTTAAAGATTTTCACTATAAGTACTTAAAAAATGCTGTTAAAGTACAAGCTCCACTGTTTGAAGAGATCACCAGGAACTATGAAACATCCCAGGTCAAACTTATCTCTCTTGTCAAAAAACGTTATACAGAAAGTCTTGACCTGCTGGAAAACCGTTTTTCTCTGCTGCTTGACAAACTGATCATTTTTATCGCGAACATTGATGTGGCTATCTCCAATGCTAAATGCAGTAAAAGCATGAATCTTTCACGTCCAATCATTGAAGACGGTAATTTTTATGAAGCTATCGCCCTGCGTCATCCTATTATCGAATCAAACGATGAACGGGGTATCTACGTACCTAACGATGTTTTCTTAGGAACGAACAATAATACAAAGCATAACCATATTACACTCAATGCCAGTGATGGTGAAGATGTTTTAGGCACACTGCTGTATGGGATCAACTCCTCAGGAAAATCCTCTTTAATGAAAAGTATAGGTCTCTCTGTTGTCTTGGCACAGGCCGGCTTCTTTGTCCCAGCAGTTGAACTTCGTTTTGGTCTGTATGACAAACTTTTTACACGTATCGTTTCACAAGACAATCTCTATAAAGGTTTATCCACTTTTGCAGTAGAGATGATGGAGCTCAAAAATATCTTTAACCGTGCCAATGCACGCTCTTTAGTCCTGGGTGATGAAATAAGCCAGGGGACTGAGACAGAATCGGCTCTTGCCATCGTTTCAAGTGCCATCTTAAAGCTTATCTCTCTCAAGTCGACCTTTATCTTTGCTACGCACTTACACCAGCTAGGAAGCATTCCACAGCTACAAAATTTGCAGCATCTCATCTTCTTACATTTGGGGATCAAATATGACGAGAGCAATGATACACTCATTTACAACCGTGTACTTCAACTAGGTATGGGGGACAGCCTTTATGGACTGGAATTTGCGAGGTCATTGCATATGGATAAAGAATTTTTAACCATGGCACAAAGTATACGAGAGAACCTAAATCATGGTGGTTCTGATGTCAAAAAACTGCGTAAACAAAAAAGCAGTAAATATAATAAAGAACTTTACCTAAGCAAGTGTGCCCTTTGTGATGAGAATGTAGAAGATGTACATCATATTACACAGCAGAAAGAGGCAAATCAGGATGGTCATATAGACCACTTCCATAAAAACCATAAATACAACCTCATACCACTCTGTAAAAATCATCACCATTTAGTGCATGAAGGGAAAATAAATATATCCGGATTTGTGATGACAAGTGAGGGATTGAAATTACATTATGAAGTAAAGTCGTAGGGTCGGTTTACCGACAAAAGACAAAGAGTGCTTACAAGAAGGTCGGTAAACCGACCCTACACCTTATTTCTTTAAAGGAGTGACGTACATATTAATATAACGTCCCTCTTGAGAGGCTTTACTTTCAAGATTACCTACATCTTCCAACATAGGCCATACACGGTTAAGTACATCTACCCCCCATTCAGGGTTTGCCATTTCACGTCCTCTTAAGAATACACGTAATTTTACATGTTTCCCTTTTTCTAGGAACTCT
>JAUVCL010000219.1 GCA_030595845.1 Campylobacterota bacterium | reverse complement strand
GGTTCTCACTACGTCTTAGGTGATGCCAATATAGACAATGCTTTTAGGGGCATAAAAACAACATATGATGGCCCAGTAATGCTTGCACATGATCTTTCTGTCATTAACGTTACACCTGAACAGATCGTTATAAGACAAGCTAAAACTAGCATGCTTGCCCCAGTCCCTAATCCGCCTAAACTAAAAGGGATAGATATGAATCCAGGTGAACCTAGCGATTCAAAAACACCAGCTTGGTTAAGTAAAACTAAAATCGTGAAATAATCATCAGCATCGCTGGTGATTCAAATAGGTGTTCAGTCTAACTGAGCACTGGCATGTCTACTGTCTGTACCTTACTGTTAAAATCTTCCTTTCCTATTTTAGGAGACAAAAAACATTTAAGAAAAAAAATATATTTGACTGTTTTTTGATGTCTATGAATAAATAAAATATGTATAATTATAAATAAAAATTAAAAAGGAGTATTGAAAATGAAATACAGAAAAAATTTGACACATGTATTATTGAGTGTTTTGGCAGTAGGCTTTCTTTGTACTACATCTTTCGCTACAGAAACTGACTCAAAAAAGCGTGAATTGGATGTTTATTATCCAGGGACAGAAGAACTTGCAGCTGATGAGATGCGGGTAGTTGCCTGTGGTACTGGTATGCCAAGTCCACGTCCAAAACAAGCAGCAGCATGTTGGCTGGTTGAACTTGGAAATGGAGATAAATTCCTCTTTGATATAGGTGCAGGTTCACATGAACGTATTGCAGCACAGAGAATTCCTTATGACCTTATAGATAAGGTTTTTCTCGGTCACCTTCATGTAGATCACTTTGGTGACCTTGGTAGTTTTTGGCTAGGTGGAACGACGATGAACCGTCTTACTCCTCTTCGTGTATGGGGCCCAAGTGGTCCTACTCCTGAGTTGGGAACGGATTACGCATTAGGTTTAATGAAGAAAATGTATGTTTGGGATATTGCAACTAGAAAAGATTTGATTGACATGCGTGGAGCAGTTATGGATGTAACGGAGTTTGACTACAAAGCTGTTAATAAGATCATTTTTCAAGAGAATGGGGTGACTATTAGATCGATTCCTGCTATTCATGGTATAGATGGTGCAGTAAGTTTTATCTTAGAATGGAATGGACTAAAATTATCATATTCTAGTGATACCGCTCCAAATAAATGGTGGTTAAAATATACGAAAAATTCTGACATTTCTATTCATGAAAGTTTCTTACCGCCAAGTCTAATGGTAACAAAAATGAAATTTACACCAAAAGAAGCACTGGTTGTTAGTACTATTGCACATACTTCTCCACAACAGTTTGGTAAATTGATGTCACTGACAAAGCCACGTTTAGCTGTTGGTTATCACTTTCAAAATGACTTTGATACTCAGCCTATTATGCTAGAAGAGACACGTAAAGTCTATGATGGACCACTTGTATTTGCTCAAGATTATACGGTGTTTAATATCACCAAAGATCGTATTAGAGTTCGAGAGTCTGCTATTGATGAGGCGATCTTCCCTGAACCTGCAATGAAGGAAAAGATAGAAGTTCCACCACTAACAAAACCACCATTTTCCAAATATATTTCAGACGGTGTTGAAGCATTTCCAGAAGTTGTTGGTCCAATATGGGATAAGATCAATAAACAATATGGTACAAATTATACACTAGACGATATATAGATATAGTAATATCCCTTTAATGGGGTATTTACTACTTTATTCTAATCATATCCGTGTTAGTATTTCCTCTTAACATCAAGGTATAGTATTGAAATCAACTTTAACATCTCTTCTATTTACTGTTCTTCTGTTTTTTAACAACCTTCAAGCCGATGCCCTTATGGTTAATAATTCCGTGCAGGCCTCAAGTATTATCCAATTTTATATTAAAGAAGATGGTATTCACGTTGAACTTGAGATAGGTATGGACTCACTTAATGCATTTAAAAATCTTTTGCCCAATGAGATATATACGTATTATGGTTTTGGGGAAGAGCCTTTTGCTCAACGACAAAAACATTTTTTCACCAATGAGTTAGCCATCTTAACAAAGGACGGCAAACCTTTAGAAGGAAAAATAGTAGGTATCGGACCATCTAAGCGAACATTACGTGATAAGATCAACGGTACACCACTTCCAATACAAGATAAAGCACCAGATATCATCAGAGTACGCTTGAAATACAGTTTTAATAAGAGTGGACTTCCTACGCAGTTAAAGTTGCTAACACCAGCAGCAAAAAATATTGGTTTTGTTATGTACCATAAGGGTGTAGCAGTGAATGATTTTCGCTTTCTTGTCTCTGGACATACTTTGTTTCTTGACTGGA
>JAUVCL010000105.1 GCA_030595845.1 Campylobacterota bacterium | reverse complement strand
AAAAAATTTGGTGGTGAAGCAGTTATCCCAGGTAACATTATCATCAGACAAAGAGGAACAAAAGTTCACCCAGGTAATGGTGTAGGAATGGGTAAAGACCATACTATATTTGCACTTGTAGAAGGTGTAGTTAAATTTGATAACAGAACTGCTAGTCAGAAGAAAGTTTCAGTAGTACCTGCATAAGTCTATCTAAGTCCGAACTTTTCGGACTTTATTCTCTGAATTTCATTCGGCATAATCCCACTCACTTTCCTCATCAATCACCAATAAATGTTTACATCGGTTACGTCCTAAAAACCAACCATCATTATAGTCTTTATCGTTGTTAAAGAGTCTATGTGATTTTTTATAATCACCTTTTGCTGTCGTACATCCATCTTCAGTACCTTTTTTAAGAGTATCTGAAAAATTTTTACCAAAATAGATCCCACTATGATAATAACCGCCTTTACTCTCAGGTACTTTTGAAGACCCACATCCTGTTAGATATAATAATGTTGTGCTTCCTGCAAGCAATAATAAAATACTTTTCTTTTGAAACATATTTATGCCTTTTAAATCGAATAGTTAAATTATAGCGATTATTCGACTAATTTAGTTATAATCTCATAATTATTATATAAGAGGTATATATTGAGTGTATATACAGTATTTTTTAGAGATTAAAGGTTAGTTATGTTTGTAGATAGTGTAGAACTTACGATAAGTTCAGGTAAGGGTGGTGCAGGTTCAATCTCTTTTTGGACAGAGAAATTTGTTGCAAAAGGTGGTCCGGATGGTGGAGATGGCGGTCGTGGCGGCGCTGTCTTTTTTGAAGTAGATAATAATACAGATACGCTTTCAGGATTCCGTGGCCGTAATCATATAAAGGCAGAAGGCGGTCGTCCTGGAGAGGGACGTAAGTGTTATGGTCGTAAAGGACAAGATACAACGATCTCTGTTCCTCCTGGTACAACGGTTGTTGATATGGAAACAGGTGAAGAACTTTTTGACCTTGTTACTGAAGGTGAAGTGATTTTATTTCTTGAAGGTGGTAAAGGCGGACTGGGAAATATGCACTTTAAATCTTCGAGTAACCAAAGACCAACCTATGCACAACCGGGATTACCAGGAATTACAATGCAGGTAAGACTTGAGATGAAACTTATCGCAGATGTAGGTCTTGTAGGCTATCCGAATGTAGGAAAGTCAACATTGATCTCCACGCTTTCAAATGCAAGACCAGAAATTGCTAATTATGAATTTACGACACTTACCCCAAAACTTGGTGTAGTACACCTAGGGGATTATGATTCATTTATGATGGCGGATATCCCTGGTATTATTGAGGGTGCGAGTGATGGTAGAGGATTGGGCTTAGAGTTTTTAAAGCATATTGAGCGAACTAAGACACTCTTGCTGCTTATAGACGCGGCTAACTATAGAGAAATGAAGTATCAATATGAGACACTTTTAGTTGAGTTGCACCGATATTCTGAAACATTGGCAACAAGAAAACATGCCATTGTCATTACAAAGATTGATGCTTTATCCTCAGATGAAGTCAATGTCTTAACGGAAACATTTTTAGAAGATATAGGCCTTGAAGCCAATACTATACTGAATCAATACAAAGCAGACAGCAAATATTTGAGTTATGGCTTTGAGACAGACTTTGGTGTAGTATTACCACAGGAGAAACCACTATTTGTTCTTCCTATCTCTTCTGTAGCACATATCAATACTGAAGCATTACGATATGCTTTAGGCGGGTTTATAAAAAATGTTAAAGAAGAAAATGAAGCGGAGTAAGTGGGTCTTATGGAAAGAGTTGTAATAAAAGTTGGTTCTCATGTTCTGACCGAAAACGGTGCCATTGCTAAAGTACGTATGCTGGCATTAGTAGAGCTGATCGCAGAACTAAAAGATAATCAATATGACATCATTTTAGTCAGTTCAGGTGCCGTCTCCGCAGGGTATACACAATTACCACTAGATAGAAGTAAACTCGCAAATAAACAGGCACTGGCAGCCATAGGTCAACCACTACTGCTCAAAATGTATCAAGAGAAGTTTTCCAGATTCAACCTACTTTGTTCACAAGTACTTTTTCGTGCAGATGTCTTTGAGTCTAAAAAGCATATAGAACATGCTAAAAATGCAATAGACACACTTTTAAAAAACAATGTTGTTCCTATTATCAATGAAAATGATACTGTAAGTATTGAAGAATTGGTTTTTGGAGACAATGACAGACTCTCTGCACATGTAGCACATCATTTTGATGCGGAGTTGTTGGTCATTCTTTCAGATATTGATGCTTTTTATGATAAAGATCCCAACAAATATGATGATGCAAAACGTAGAGCGGTTGTGACAAAGATCTTGCCTGAAGAGTTAACTGCAGAACATACGCCCAATAATGAGTTTGCAACCGGCGGCATTGTGACAAAACTGCAATCTGCTGATTATTTGATGCAGCATCAACGAAAAATGTTCTTGGCATCGGGGTTCAACCTTGATGATGTAAAATCTTTTCTTATAGACAATGCGCATAAGGGCGGCACACTTTTTAAAGTCTCGTAACAATAAAATTTAAATAAGAAGAATATAATGAAGTATAAAATAGTTTATATGGGGACACCCCACTATGCAGAAGCGATCTTAGATACGCTTATACAAGCTGAAGATATGGAAGTCTCTTTAGTATTAACTCAGCCTGACCGTCCTGTAGGTCGAAAAAAGATCTTAACACCACCTCCGGTAAAATCTCTGGCTCTTGAATATGGTATTAAAGTCTTACAGCCCAATCGTTTAAGTGATGAGGGTATGGTAGATGCGATAAGAGAGATGAAGGCAGATTTTATTATTGTTGCTGCATTTGGACAGATCTTGCCAAAGAGCATTTTAGATTTGGCGCCCTGTATTAATTTACATGCCTCACTTTTACCTCAGTACAGAGGGGCATCTCCGGTACAACAGTCTTTGTTGAATGGTGATGCAAGAACAGGGGTGACCTCTATGATGATGGAAGAAGGACTAGACACAGGAGATATGCTTGAAAAAATAGAGTTTGTGATCCCTAAAGATATGAGACTACACGCTCTTATGCAACAACTTACCAATGATGCCTGTTCACTCACACTGAGCACAGTTCGTAATTTTAGGCAGAACATAGCAGTGAAACAAGATGAAAATGAAGCAACTTTATGTAAAAAAATTAAAAAGAGTGACGGTGAAATAGATTTTGAAGATGCTGTTTTAATTTATAATAAATATAGAGCATTTGAAGGTTGGCCAGGTGTATTTGCATCAAATGGTACAAAATTTGATGGACTTAGTCTTGTAGATACGACAAGTCATAACAAAATTTTGAAAATACTCTCATTTGAAGTGGAGAGTGTTATTGTGGGATGTGGTACCGGTTCTCTTAAAATAAATGCACTACAACCAGCATCCAAAAAAGCAATGTCTGCGAAGGCATATTGTGTAGGAAGGGGGCTAAAAGTTGGAGATAATCTACTTTGATACACTGCCTTCTACGCAAGTTTATCTCATAGAGAAGTTGACAAAAGGAGAGCTAAAAGCTCCTTTCTCTGTTTTGGCTTATGAACAGAGTTCTGGAGTAGGCAGTAGAGATAATTTTTGGTCAGGAGGAAAAGGAAACTTTTTCGCTTCTATCGCTGTAGATATTTCAAAGTTACCGGAAGATCTTCCTCTCTCTTCGGCATCAATTTATTTTTCTTATATCATGAAAAAAACACTTTTAGAACTTGATGAAGATATCTGGTTAAAGTGGCCAAATGATTTTTATTATAATAATCATAAAGTAGGGGGAACGATCACGCAAAAAGTAAAAGATACTTTAGTGTGTGGAATTGGAATAAATTTAAAAAATTCTCAAAATGGCTATAAAGCTTTACAGAGCGATATCTTACCCCAAAAATTGTTAGAAAAGTACCTTGTGTCACTTGAAAAATTTCCAAAATGGAAGCAAATTTTTAGTGATTATGAGGTAGAATTTGAACTAAGTAAAAAGTTTTCAGTTCATATTGAAAACTATCAAAAGAGCCTATCTGATGCAACTTTATGTGAGGATGGTTCTTTAATTATAGAAGGTAAAAGGGTGTATAGTTTACGATGAGCGAAGTAATTAGTATAGCCAACCAAAAGGGTGGCGTTGGAAAAACAACAACAGCAGTAAATTTAGCAGCATCTTTGGCCGAAAAAGGCAAAAAAGTTCTTCTATTAGATATTGATCCACAATCTAATGCAACAACAAGTTTAGGGTTCAGCAGAGGTGATTATGAATTCAATATTTATCATGTACTCATAGGGACTAAAAAACTTTCAGAAGTAATCCTTAAAACAGAAGTAAAGAACCTGAAACTTGTACCTTCTAATATTGGCTTGGTTGGAATAGAAAAAGAATTTTATAATCCTAAGGCAAAAAATAGAGAGTTAGTGCTTAAATCAAAAATAAAAGAGATCTCTTCAAAATTTGATTTTATTATTATTGATTCACCTCCGGCACTTGGACCGATCACGATCAATGCTTTGAGTGCATCTGATTCTGTGATCATACCTATACAGTGTGAATTTTTTGCACTCGAAGGTCTTGCTCAGTTACTCAATACCGTGAGTCTTCTGAAAAAGACGATCAATCCGAAGTTGAAGATCAAAGGTTTTTTACCTACGATGTATTCTGGACAAAATAACCTTTCAAAGCAGGTCTTGGCAGATTTGAGTCATCATTTTAAAGATAAACTTTTCCATATGAAAAAAGGGAAAGAGTGTATTGTCGTTCCGCGTAATGTAAAGATAGCAGAGAGTCCGAGTTTTGGTAAACCGGTAACAACATATGCAGCAAAGTCTAAAGGTTCTCTTGCCTATAGAGACCTTGCTACTGTGATCGCAAGAGGTTAAGTATGGCATTAGGCAGAGGATTAGGCGATATTCTATCGGATGTTGAAGAAGCGTATGGAAAAGATCTTAGACAAGTAGGCAGTTTTGAACTTGAAGCACAAGGTGCAAGAGTAGCAGAACTGAATGTTGATACCATTACCCCCAATCCTTTTCAACCGCGTAAACATTTTGATGCGCAGGCACTTGAAGAGTTAAGCCAATCTATTACAGCACATGGACTTCTTCAGCCTATTGTAGTGATCGAAAAAGAAGATGGCTATATACTGATAGCGGGTGAACGTCGTCTTAGAGCGCATAAACTTGCAAAACTTGAAACGATCAAAGCCATCATCGCAGATGCGGATATTGATGAAATTAGACTTCGTGAACTTGCACTGCTTGAAAATATTCAAAGAGAAAACCTTAATGCTATTGAGCTGGCAGAGTCTTATTCTGAGTTAATCAAAGTACATAATATAACCCATGATGAACTCTCTAATATTGTGCATAAAAGTCGTTCACAAATTACCAATACCATGCGTCTTCTTACGCTTTCACCTTATGTTCAAGAGCAAGTAGCCACCGAAAAGATATCTCAAGGTCATGCTAAAGTTTTAGTTGGGTTAGATGAGAAAAAACAGAAGATCATTATAGACTCGGTCATGGGTCAAAAACTTTCTGTACGTGATGCAGAAAAAATGGTAAAAACCCATAAAGAAACAACACTTGAGCCTGTACATGTACCGGTTTCCACACCTAAGGTTGTGATAGAAGATCTGCTGAGTAAATATACGGAGACGCTTAAAGAAAACTTACCTTTTGAGTATGAAATGAAAAAAAAGAGTCTCGAAATACACTTTGAAAATGAGCAGGAAGTAGAAAAGTTCCTAGAACTTATTGCTGTACAAAAAGAGAAAAAATCCAGTACTATTTTTGGTCGCATACTAAATTAAAAAAAGACTAAATAATATTTATTCTTCTATTTTGATCAAAACCATCTATTTTGATCAAAATCACTAACATTTAATCAAACCCTCATACGAATAATGATAAAATAGCGCGAAATTACACGAGGAGTTTTAATGCTTGATATACATTTACCATTGATGTTGTTTGTCTTAGTATTGTTTCTGTTCCTTCTTGTTGTTTTAAATAAAATGCTAGTTCAGCCATTGGTTAAGTTCATGGATGACAGAGATAACTCTATAGCAAAAGATTTAGAAGCAGCAAAAGGTCTCAGTGGCAACAGTGATGAACTCAATGCTAAAGCAGATGAAAATATTAGCAATGCTAAAAATGAAGCTGCAGTAATAAGACAGAAAGCAGTTGATGATGAAAAAACATTGAGTGCAAGTAAAGTCGAAACAAGACAGAGTGAGTTGGATCAAGAGTATGTGAACTTTGTTGAAAAGTTAACTAAGGAAAAAGAGAGTCTTAAAAATGCTCTACTTTCTCAAATGCCTCTTTTTAAAGAGAGCCTCAAAGCTAAATTTAGCAAATTATAGGAAGGGATGAAAATATGAAAAAAATTATACTATTGTCTTTACTTGTAGTACCTGCTACTCTTTTAGCGAGTGGTGCTGCTGATGGTGAAGTAACACGTTACTTTATTCAGACGGGTAGAGAAACTGACTTTTTACCAAGAATATTTAACTTTATAATCTGGGTATCACTGCTTTACTATTTGCTTGCTAATCCGGTAAAAGATTTTTTTACAGGTAGAAGTGAAGGTATTGAAGGACAACTCAATGAGATCGAAACAAAACTTCAATCTGCAAAAGATGAGCAAAAAGATGCACAATCTCGTTTAGACGAGAGTGAGACAAAAGCTGCTCAGATCATTGAAGATGCAAAAAATGAAGCTGTGTTCCTAGCGAAAAAAATCTCAGAAGCAAATGAAA
>JAUVCL010000209.1 GCA_030595845.1 Campylobacterota bacterium | reverse complement strand
CCGTATACTGCTTCAGGAACATTTTGGTACAGTAAAGAAGTTTAGAGTGTACTCTTTAGGTCTGTTTGCATTAGGCTTACCACTTTTGGCTATCTTGTTTACAGCCAGTGGATTAGTGGGTTTAGCCATTATCACATTAGCCATAACTACCGTTGGTGCATTTGCATCTGAACTTGCAGGTAGATACCTCTTTTACAGAACTGTCGTACCATTAGGACTGGCAGGAAACTTCTTTGCTGGTAATCAGAGACACTGATAATAAAAAGTTGTAGGGTGTTGTGTCCTCACAACACCGATAAAATGCAAAATATATAAAGGTGTTGTCGGGAGACAACACCCTACGCTATATAGAAGGTAAATAATGAATCTAATACAAAAAGCAAAAGACTTTCTAGGTTTTGACATTAAAGCAGACAAATATGCCCTAGTAGACGACCCTGTCTTCGGAAAAGTTGCCAAAGACAAAGCCCCAGACAAATGGGTACGTTCTACTTGTGGTTACTGTGGTGTTGGGTGTGGTATGTACATCGGGGTGAAAAATGGTAAAGCGGTCTACTCTAAAGGTGACCCACTTCATTCTGTGAACTTTGGTACGCTTTGTCCTAAAGGACTGAGTGAACACAAGATGATCTACGCAGACTCACGTGTACAGGCACCTCTCATACGTAAAAATGGCGAACTCACACCAACTACATGGGAAGAGACTTTTAAACAGACATCAGACGAGTTCAAACGTATACAAGAAGAGCATGGTAAAGGTGCGGTAGCGGTTATCTCTACGGGGCAACTTCTCACTGAAGATTTTTATGCTTTAGGAAAATTTGTACAGCTTGGACTTGAAACAAACAACTACGACGGGAATACCACACTCTGTATGTCATCTGCAGTGATGGGTTATAAACAGACCTTTGGTTCTGATGGACCAACAGGGTGTTATGAAGACTTTGAAAAAGCAGATGTCATACTGCTTATAGGGGCGAATATAGCTGACAACCACCCTATCTTAAAACTTCATATCGCTAAAAATGAGTCTATAACAGGTAAAAAACCTACCATTATCGTGGTTGACCCGCGTAAATCTAAAACAGCTCAAATGGCAGATATCTTTGTACCTCTGGCTCCGCGCTCTGACCTTGCACTCGTCAACGGCCTATGTTACATCATCATGGAACAAGGTTGGGAAGATGAAAAGTTTATCAACGCGCGTACAAACGGTTATAAAGAATTTAAAAAACACATACTGACAAACTACCCACCGCAGGAAGTAGCACAGATCACAGGGTTAGATATTAAAGCACTTTATAACCTTGCTAAAGTCTATGCTATGGCTGATTCGGTCATGTCTGCATGGACGATGGGAGTGAACCAAAGTAGTATAGGTACAGATACGGTTTCTGCCATTTGTAACCTCTCACTCATTACGGGTAACCTTGGACGTGAAGGTGCCTCACCAATGTCCATTACAGGTCAATGTAACGCCATGGGTACAAGAGAATTTGGATTTACCTCTTCTATACCAGGATATAGAAACTATGCTTCAGATACGGACAGACAAGCCTTTGCAGACATCGTAAATGTACCTGTAGACTTAGTACCTAACAAACGTGGTTATGCTTATCCACAGATCATTGATGCTATTAACAGAGGGGAGATAAAAGCCCTTTGGGTCGTGGCTACCAATCCACTTGTTTCTTACCCTGACCAAAATGCCTTGCGTGCAGCCCTCAAAAAGCTTGACATACTTGTAGTACAAGATGCCTTCATGTCAGATACTGCACAAATAGCTGATGTCATTTTTGCAGCCGCAACATGGTCAGAGAAAGAAGGATGCTACACCAACTCTGAGAGACGTTGTAACTATGCGAAGAAAGCTGTTGAACCTTTAGGGGATTCTAAAACAGACTTAGACATTGTTTTAGAATTTTCTGAATATTTTGAAAACAAACATGATCTACTCTTTAAAAACCTCAAAACACCTAGAGATATATTTAACGAGATTAAACGTGTGAGTGAAGGTCAGCTTTGTGACTACTCCGCTATGTCTTATGAGAAGATAGAAGAGCTCGGTGGTATACAGTGGCCTTGTAATGATACTGCACCAAAAGGGACTAAACGTCTTTACTCTAATGAGATGAACTGTAATACAAGTAACGGAAAAGCAAATTTACTTCCTGTTGACTGGAAACCACTAAGTGAAGCAGCTTGTAAAGATCTACCACTTATACTCAATACAGGACGAACCGTAGAACAGTTTCATACGCGAACTAAAACAGGCACCATAGGTATACTCGATGCTCTAGCCCCAGAAGCATGGGTAGACCTAAGTCCAAAAGATGCAGATAAACTTCAAGTTAAATCTGGTGACCGCATAGCCCTTTCAGGAACACGAGGACGCGTAGAAGATGTCATCGTGAAAGTTTCTGAAACCGTAAGAGAAGGTAACGTCTTTGTACCTTTCCACTTTAATGAACAACTCATCAACAACATTACTATCGCAGAGTTTGATCCTAAATCTTTTGAACCCAATTACAAACAGTGTGCTGTGCAACTGCATTCAGAAGCTATGCCTGATGGTATCGCCTATGAAAAAGTAGAAATATCTGGTTATTTAGAAGGTGTGAAAGTGTATGAGGAAGAGATTTTGATTGAAGATAAGGTTGGAGATTTACATAAATTGTAGGGTGCGTTTGCCAACGCACCACATAATAAAATTTGTATAAAATAAAACCTTTGCTGTAAGGGTCAATAAAAGGTGCGTTAGCAAACGCACCCTACAACAGTACTTTCCAATCATTCAGATCAAATAAGAGTAATTTTTTTATTAGAGCTTCCCTTTATTAAAAGTCATTCAAATCTATACTTGATTTTGCATAGTTTGAGACATTACTCTCAAAGAAGTTACTTTTAACTTCATTCATCTCCAAGTGTTTGGTTACAAGTTTTTGCAGATACGTATCATTACTGCTCTCAAAGA
>JAUVCL010000050.1 GCA_030595845.1 Campylobacterota bacterium | reverse complement strand
TATTAATAATCTATTAAAATATGGAACGAAAGAAGGCATTTTGGTGCTTTTAAAGCAATTTGCAGGGAGAGAGGCATTTAAGGCTGTTGCAAAATATGTACCATTTGTAGGTACAGCCATAGCGGCATCACTTGGTTTTGCAATTATTGTGTATGCAGGTAAGCAATATCTTGAAGATTGTCATAAGCTTGCAGAAGCAATTTTAAAAGATGAGTTAAAGGCTTAAGGGTATGTTACCTTTTTTGGCAGGAGGCTTAGTTGTTGCAACGGTTGTATGGCTATTGAGTGATGATGAAGATGAAAAACAAACAAAAGGAAGTTCTTCTTCGTCAAAAAAGAAAACAATATTGGAAAAGAATTTTTATAATCTACAGCAACAACTTTGGAAAAATAAAACTAAAAAAAAGGTTATTATTCTGGGACAGCCTGGTGCTGGAAAGTCATCATTATTATTGAAAATCACAGATAATAAATGTGTGCCAAAACCAATCATTGGCGTACAAACAGATGCAACACATTGGCATCATTCAGTAAAACATGATTTTTTTCACAGATATGAAAAAGTTATATATGTTGATTCTCCAGGATATGATGCAAAATCTCATCCCGTGGAAAGCTATATAAATCATTTTCCCTTTTCATCATTCGATATTATTATTTTTGTAATCAGTGGGAAAATACATAATTCTGACCAAAAGATAATAGAAAAAATAAGAAAGATAAATAGCTTTTCTCAGTCTACAAAACTTATCATTGTTAGAAATTTCAATGAGAACCTTAATGAGCAAGATAAAAATAAAGTAGAAATTGATATGAAGAAACATTTCCAAAATAAGTCAGAAAAGTTGGATTTTGTTTTTTCAAGCAATCGTACAGCTGAAGGTATCGAGACAATAAAAAAACTGGTAAATATGTAAAATGAGCGAAATAAGCAAAGAACAACAACAAAAATCACAAGAACTAAGAGATAAACTAGCCAAAGACTTTGATGAGCAAAAAGCTGAAGAGTTTGCTTCTTCTCATCAAGAGAAAAGTTGGTATGATGATTTTATCACTTTGTATGAGATGATCACAACATCTGATTATAAGATATCAAATCAGACAAAACTCATCATCGCAGGGACACTGGCATATGTGATTTTACCTATAGATGTCATCCCTGATTTTCTTCCTGTTGTTGGATGGCTTGATGATGCATTTGTTTTAGGTTTAGCCACAACTACACTCAGTGATGAGATAGAGAAGTTCAAGAAATTCAAGGCTGATACTAATGTATGATAACAATACTTTTCAAGAAGTTGTTATGCTGTTACGGCAGGGAGGAAGTTATAGCAGTAAAGAGTTAAGTGACAGATTTGGTGTTACTCAAAAAACTATTCAAAATTATGTAAGAGAACTTCAGGAAAAATCGGGACTGGTAAAAGAGAAAACCAAATACAACTTCCCCGAAGCATTCCGTAATGTAGATATACATGAACGTGTGCAGATGAGTACAGCTTTGATGATAGCTTTGTATAAACAGGCTATACCTGAACTAAAAGAGAGTGTGGTATCTAACTTTAGAGAGTTACCAAAAGAACTTGATGCTTTTTTGTTTGACATTCACTTTGAAAAGATAGAGAATGAAAACCTGTTTAATCAGATTATCAATACAATCATGCACAAAACAGCCATCTCATTTCAATACACCAATAAAGAAAACCTGACATCATTGAAAAATGTATACCCTTTGAAGGTTATCAATATGCTAGGCTACTGGTATCTTATGGGCTATGACCTGGAGAGTGAAAATATTAAGTCGTATTACATTAAATCTATTAGTGATCTTTCTAACCTTGATGAGAGTTTCCTTTCTGAACAGATGATGAGAGAGTTGTCTCAGAAAACATCGTCCATTACTTCTCCTTGGTATTGTGATGAAGAGAAAAGTGTATTACTGAAAGTTACTGGTGATGCAATGCTTTACTTAAAAAGAAAAAATGATTCTGCCCTGAATATTATAAAAGAAACAGATGATTATCTTATAGTAAGCATGAAATACTTTAACGACACAGAAGTGCTAGTCTTTGTTCAGAAATGGCTTCCTTTTATCACTATAGAAGACAATGATATACTAAAAGAAAAACTACAAAATATTCTTACTACTTCTCTGAAAAATTATCACTAATATCATAAAGCGAAACCTTACTTCGTTTTTTTTAGCATATAATACTTTATACACATTAAAGGAGTGATATATGTTTGAAACACTACACATCAATAAAAGAGCGAGACAAAGAGGCATCACCAAAAAGATGATCGACCTTACTTTGGAGTATGGCAAGCTTAAGGGTGATAAGATTAGATTGGGAACAAGACGCATCAAGGAGTTACTTCGTACAAAAACGGAACTTAAGTCTGAGCTGTTAAAGCTTATGGACAAAGGTGGTTTGGTGGTGGTGTTTTCTGGTGCTACGCTTATCACTGCGTATGCATGGAGATAGTATGTTGAAAGTATTACTCATTATTGTGGCTATTATATTTATAGCAGGCTTTTTAACCAGAGATGCACTTGAAGACTGAAAGGAAAAAATATGCTTAAAAAAATGAAAGATGCTGCACTTTCAAAAGGTGCAAAACTTGCCATAAACAACCAAATCAAGGAGTATGGAAAAATGATTAAACTCAATCTAAATTCAGAACAAAAAAGTATAGAGATAGAAGTGATGCTTGATGGAGAGCATGAGCCTTTGGCAGTACACGTAAAAAACTATGAAATGACCGAAGAAAATGGTAAGCATTTTCTAAAAGTACATGGGGTTACAACTTCAAGAGCCTGGATAAATACAGTAGCATCATCTTACCTTGAAGGTAAAACCTTTGAGATACCAGCAGAATATGCAAAGATGTTAAAGGTAGTGATATGACAAAGCTTTAGCCTATACAAGTCATTGCCCTTGATAAAATTGCACATCAGGCACTGGAGCTTTCTGAGTCGAGTAAATTTACTGATAGAGAGTTATGATGAAGTGACAAGTTAATGGTAAAAGTTTTAAATATTTGCAATGAACAATAATAGAGTAGTCTTTAAGGCTTGATAAGGTATATTTCACCATTATTCAATGAAGGACTTTTTTATGTTAGAAACTATTATTATCTTTTACTCTATTTATACTTTTATGAAGCTCTATATTTCTGTAATGCAAATAGGTTACATCAATGAAGAAAAAAGAAAAACACCCGTACTGATGTCTGCAGATAAATACCTGGTAGCAGGTAATTATGCTGTAGCAAAGGGAAAAGTAGAGATCGTCAGCACATTTGTAGACTATTTTGTATTTATATGGTGGGTTTTTGCAGGTTTTGCATGGCTAAGCTCTGGCATTCAAATGGAAGACAGCATCATGCAGGCAGTTGCCTTTTTATTTGGTTTTATTGCGGTAAATTTTATAATAGGATTACCTTTTGAGCTCTATCAAACATTTAAGATAGATGAAGCATTTGGTTTTAATAAAATGACGATTAAAATGTATGTTATGGATACCCTTAAATCTACGCTTCTATTTATCCTCCTTGGAGGTGCGGTATTTGCACTGTTGGCATGGATCATAGAGAGTTATGAAGCATGGTGGTTGTGGGGCTTTGTGGCCATGTTCACCGTAGCTGTGATGGCCAATGTACTGGCACCAACATTTATGGCACTCTTTAATAAATTCTCGCCATTGGAAGAGGGTGAATTAAAAGAGAAGATCACTAAGATGATGAATGAAACAGGGCTTAAGAGTGACGGTATTTTTGTGATGGATGCCTCTAAGCGTGATAGCCGACTCAATGCCTTTTTTGGTGGACTTGGTAAGTCTAAACGTGTTGTTCTTTTTGACACACTGATAGAAAAACTAAATACAAAAGAACTTTTAGCTGTATTGGGACATGAATTGGGGCACTTTACACATGGTGATATTTGGAAAAATATAGGGCTCATGGGCTTACTGCTTTTTATTGCCTTTTATCTTTTTGGACATCTACCTGATGCACTCTTTACACAAATGGGTGTTGTACCTGAAGCAGGTGTACAGATAGCCATGCTGATGTTACTTCTGCCCCTTGTAAGTTTTGTTTTTACCCCATTTATGTCTTATGTCAGCCGTCATAATGAATATGCAGCAGATGAATTTGGCTCAAAAATGGGCGGAAAAGAAAATTTGGTTTCTGCACTGATGAAACTGGTCACGGAAAATAAAGCATTTCCAAAATCACACCCTTTGGTGATCTTCTTTTACTATACACACCCACCTGTACTCGAAAGACTCAAAGAGCTAGGGTTTGATGCGTCAAATACAATCGTGGGTGAAGAAGCAGTAGAAGAGAGTCTTCCTACGGATGGTATTTTTGCCTACATGGACAAAAATGCAGATTAAAGAAGCACTGAGTTGGGGAAGAGCACAGCTTCAAGAAGTTTGTGAACGCCCTTCCTTTGAAGCTGAGTTACTTTTGGCTTATCATTTAAAACAAGATCGTATGTACCTTATCACACATGACAGAGATGAACTGCAAGAGCGTGAAGACTACGAAGACCTTATAAAAAGAAGAGCGGCAAATGAACCTTATGAGTATATCGTTGGCGAAGCAAGTTTTTATGATATACATTTGGCAGTAGAAGAGGGTGTACTTGTACCTCGTCCAGAGACTGAGGTTTTGATCGACCTTGTAGCAGACATCATCGAAAAAGAAAATATTACCTCTATTGCTGAGATCGGAGTAGGGTCAGGTGCTATTTCTGTTGTATTGGCTCGTAAGTTTCCCCATTTGAAGATCATCGCAACGGATATCTGTGATACCCCACTGAAAGTGGCTGGAAAAAATATTGAAACTTTTGGACTGCCTGGACAAATAGAACTGCGTAAGTCTAATCTTATCGATGAAGTACCTGAGTATCTTGAACTTGTAGTATCCAATCCTCCTTATATTGCAGAAGATTTTTTACTTGAATCCAATGTTGTGGATTATGAACCCAAAGAAGCATTATTTGGTGGAAGCGTAGGGGATGAACTGCTTAAACAGATCATCTTAGATGTAAAAGAAAGAGATATTAAGTACTTAGCATGTGAGATGGGATATGACCAAAAAGAACCGCTTCAAGCTTTTGTTAACAAACTTGGAGTAAAATCCATCAATTTTTATAAAGACCTGGCAGGATTTGACCGCGGGTTTGTTATCCAATTCCTGTAGGGTGCGTTTGCCAACGCACCATGAATGTGGATTGTATTAAAAGGTGCGTTAGCAAACGCACCCTACGAGTAAAAGGAAAACAATAATGAATAAATATTTTAAAATGACAACGATGACATATCTTATGTTTTTATCAGGTGTACTTGGTGCTATGTTATATGCAGGTATTGTAGTGACATCTGTAACGTTTAATACACACTTGTATGTGGGGGCTGAACTCTTGACACAGTTTCAAGAAGGACAGATTATGACAGAGAGTTTTTTACGCTTGTCTTATGTAGTGAATATTCTTATCGTGGCAGTGGTGCTCTATGAAGGGTACAAATTTAAAAAGTTTGAGAGAGATACCGTAACTAAAATAGCAACATTTTTTGTTTTGGCAACGGGGCTTTTATTTTCTCAGTATTATATACCAGATATTATAGCAATGCAAGCGCAGGGTGAAGCTATGACTGAATCTGTAGCTTTTTTAAATACACACAAAGGTTCAGAATTAAATTCTAAGATTTTTGCTTTAGCGTTGATAGTATTGATAGTCCAAAACATGCGTAAAGCATGTAAGTAGGGTGCGTTTGCCAACGCACCAAAGAGTAACGCAATGAATGAACAATTAGAACATCCTTTTAACCCAATAGTATTTAAAGATACAGAAGTCTTGATACTGGGTTCTTTCCCCAGTATTAAATCATTTGAAAATAACTTTTATTATGCTCATCCACGTAATCAGTTTTGGAAAATTCTGCATGCAGTAACACACTATCCTGTCAATAACCGTGATCAAAAGATCTGGTTACTCAAAGAGGCTAAGTTTGGACTTTGGGATATGATTAAAGCATGCAGTAGAGAGAATTCACTTGATAGCTCTTTAGAAGATGAAGAAGTGAATGATTTAGACACTTTTTTAGAAGCCAATCCAAGTATTATAAAATTGGCGTTCACAGGTAAAAAGGCGGAAGCATTGTTTAAAACACATTTTGCACATTTGGAGATAGAAACAGTTTATTTACCTTCCCCTTCTTCTGCCTATGCTAAAATGAAGATCGAAGATAAAGTGAAAATATATAAGGAACAATTGTAATGGCAGTCTGGGCAATAGGTGACATACAAGGGTGTTATAAATCATTTAAAGAACTTCTTGGCAAGATAAATTTCGATCCTGAAGTTGATAAACTATGGATAGCAGGAGATCTCGTAAATAGAGGTGAAGGTTCACTTGAAACACTTGAGTATCTGTATAGTATCAAAAACAGTGTCGAGATTATTCTCGGAAACCATGACATCACCCTCATCGCAGCCCATTATGGTATCAAAAAGTCCAATCCAACCATAGATCCTATACTGACTTCACCAAATGTGAGTACGCTTATAAATTGGCTCAGAGGACAAAAGTTCCTACATGTGGACTATAAACTTGGGTTTTGTATGGCACATGCAGGTATCTCTCCTGAGTTTGATTTGGGTATGGCATTGAAGTATTCTAAACGTATTGAAGAAAAACTACAAAGTGATGATATTGAAGTTTGGCTCAAAGCAATGTTTAAACATGGTATAGATAGATTCAACCGTGAGTCGTCTTGTATAGATATTGACCGTTATATCGTTTCCTCTTTTACCCGTATGCGTTATTGTTATGGTGACCATAGACTTGACTTTGATCAGAAAGGTATGCCGACAGATCTCTTAAGAGAAAAAGGTTTGAAGCCATGGTTTGAATGTTCAAACCGTAAAGATATAGATTTGAAGATTATATTTGGACATTGGTCAACCCTTGGCTTTTATCAAGATGAACATGTTTTGTCTTTAGATACAGGATGTTTATGGGGTGGTGAGCTTACAGCTGCTCGGATTGATGGTGATGAAGTTGAGATCGTTTCTATTGATTGTAAGAAAGATGAAGACAATGAAAAAGAAGATGAAAAAACAGAGGAGGGTGAAGGAAAAAAACCTACTTCACCAGATGTCCCACAAACTTAGATATATTATTGAGTATCTTGCCACCTTTTCTAAACCCTAGCCCACAGGCTTCATAAGCATAGAATACACCTGCCTGGTAAGATAGCCCTTGTGCGTCTGTTGCCAGTTCAGTATAGGCTTGGTATACCATTTTGTGGTTGTCATAGTCACCTTCTACACTTTCAAGATCATTTCCATCTGCATCTAAGATACTGACCGAGCCGCCTTCTCTTCCAAATACAGGTTTCTTGACTTGTTTTTGTCCTTCTAACGGTTCAAAAGATGTTTCGAGTAGAAGAGGGTGATCTGGGTAGAGATCCCATAGTATTTTGAGTAATCCTTTGCTTTGAAAGAGCAGGGTGTATGCCGGGTTGAAAATGATGGCTTTTTGATTTTTGATGATGTTGGTCAGTAACATTGCCAAGTCTGACTCTTCGAGTGCAATGTCTTCCCATGGAATGAGTTTAAACCAAAGTTCATAGCTTTTATCGTTATAGCTTATGCCTTCTTCAGCAGAGAACTCTATATCATCGATGTAAGCAAACTCTGTTTGATAGCCCGCCTCTGTTGCGATATGTTGAAGCAGTCTTACGGTATTTTCTTCTTCAGAATTTCCCTTTACGGAGGTAAACAGAAAGTCCCATCCGTCATAACGTTCTTCAAAAGCAGAGACATCTTCTTCCAGTGTGACAAAACGTTTAAAGTTGTCAATCAGTGCTTCATAGAGTGCATTGAACTGACTTGACTCTTCAAGCCCATCTTGTTTAAGCATAGCCCATTGGATGATCGCAGTTTCAAAGAGTGCTGTAGGTGTATCGGCATTAAACTCTAAAAGTTTTATAGGTCTTCCATCGATGCCACCGGCAAGGTCAAAACGTCCGTAAAGATGCCAGTGTACATCATTTTCCCATGACTCTTTGATGACGTCTACAAGATTAAAAGGGATGCCGATGTCATGGAAAAGGTTGTTTTCTATAACATGTTCTGCTGATTCAACAACCATGTCATAAAGTTCATTTGTCGCTTCATAATAAGCTTCTGCTTCCGCTTCAGAGAGGACAAGCAGTTCATCTGAAATGTAAGATGTCTCATCACTGTCTGTATGCCATACAAAACCGAGTGATTCCAAGTAATCTGTATCTAGGGGAGTTGTTTTTTGTAAATTTAACATTGCTTATCCTCCAAAGAATCCACCGGATCTGCTTGAAGATTTTTTACCCCCAAAGAATCCGCCTTTTTTACTGGAAGTACTTCTAGGCTTGTTAAAACTTTTTTTACTTTTAGAGTAGGTTGAAGGAGACTTGTATCCTGCTTTACGGTTATTTTGATAATTTTGATTACCGAAAAGTTTATTTCCTATCCACGCACCAAGCATTGCACCCGCCATACTTGCCATGATTGTTGAACCCAACCCCATACCTTGACTCGCTTGTGGGTTCTCTTGTGTAAGTTCTGAAGTACCAGCATCTACTTTTGCAGCTTCTTCTTTGATGAGTGCGTCTAGTTGAGCTTGCGTCAAAACATTTTCACTGCCATCGAGTTTTTTAAGTACGATACGTGTCTCCTCTGCAGGAAATTCATCTACGATCTTATATTTCCCCAGGGCTGTCTCTTCAATGATGACAAAAGCACCTTTGGCCTGTTGTTGTTCTTGCTGTTGCTGTGTACATCCTGTCACTCCTGTGGCTAAAAGAGCACCAAGTCCTGTAGCAGCTGCTATGGTTGAAAGTTTTGTTAAATGTTTCATACATTATTCCTAAAAAAAAATTATCTAATTTTAACTAAAAATTATTAATGACAGCGTATAGTATTTGAAGTGATTTTAAGTGGGGATATTATGGTAAAATGCTCATAAAAAGGAAAAGAAGATTTAATGAAAAGTACGACACGTTTTATATTCCTGATTCTTGGCTTGTTATTTCTTTTATTCCTCATTCTCAATAGGGTTAACAGCACTTCCTCTTCTCAAAAAAATGTTACTGGTATTTCTTTCTCCTCAGTATCACTTTCAAAAAATGATGCAGAAAAACAAAAGATGAGGATCTCAGAAACTTTGCTTGTAAACTATGATGATAATACAAGCAGTATCTATCCGCTAAAGTATAGAGTGTTGGCACGCATGGGTGACACCATAGGCTCTGGGAAGATAGGCCTTATGACAGATGTCAATCATGAGCCTATCTTAAAAGGTGGAGAAGAAGATATCTCTGATATGCCTGATGGGAATTCACTGATTACTGTAGGAAATAAACATTACCTTATTACACATATGGAAGAGAGACCGGGGATGCTTTATCAGACAGAAGTAACAGTGGAAGAGGGTGTCTTTAAGGCTGTCGATACGAAGCCTGTGGATCTTTCTGCAATAGGTGGTACGATCATCAACTGTGCCTCTTCAAAAACAATGTATGGAAGTCACTTGGGGGGAGAAGAAGATTATTCATTGAATTCCATTTTTGCAGACAGGCATTCTCCTTTTTATGTAGACTGTGCTTTAGATGGTATGGGGAATACTGTAGAAGGGGTAGCAGATTATTTTTGTTCTTATGTGGATGCTATGCAAAGCTATCTTGGGGATAAAAATATAGATAAGAACAACGGTTATAACGGAGACAGTTTTTCTCCTTACAATTATGGATATATTGTTGAAGTACAACCTTTAGCTGATGGTACAACAAAATCTGCCAAACACTATGTGACAGGTAAATACACACCAGAACTGGCAATCATGATGCCGGATGGAAAAACAGTTTATATGTCAGATGATGGTACAGCCAAAGGATTATGGAAATTTGTTTCAGATACTAAGATCACAGCTTTCAAAGCAGACTGGGAAGGAACACTGTATGCAGCCAAGGTCGTACAGATTTCTGCCGAGAATGGCGGTGCATTTGATGTCTCTTGGATAGAGCTGGGTCATGCAAAAGACAGTGAAATTGAGGCGATGATCAAGTCTAAAATGAAAATAACAGATATCTTTGAAATTTCTAGGCCTGATGAAAATGGTAGCTGTGCTACGGGTACAAAAGTGTATGAAGACTCTACACTTGAATGCCTTACACTTAAAGAAGGGCAGGAGAAAGCCGCAGCATTTTTGGAAACAAGAAAATATGCAGCACTCAAAGGTGCAACAATAGAATTTAGAAAAGAAGAAGGGCTTACATACAACCCCGATAAAAACGTACTGTATATTTCTATGTCTGAGATCAAAAAAAGTATGGAAGATAACTATAAAGATCAAGAGCCGATAAATGACATAAGACTAGAAGCCAATGTCTGTGGTGCAGTGTATGAATTGACTTTAGACCATAGTTATAGTGGTACATCTATGAAAGCGGTAGTTGTTGGAGAGCCTTTGGATGTCAATGAACCTTATGCAGATGAATGGACCTGTCATCCAGATGGTATTTCCAATCCGGATAATATCACTTATATAGGACACAATACACTGCTTATTTCTGAAGATACCACAAAACATGTCAACAACATGACCTGGGCATATGATACACAAAGAAAAAAGTTAACACGGATTGCTTCATTACCTATTGGGGCAGAAGTGACAGGGGTAGACACAGCAGCTATAAATGAAAAAGGTATTTTACTTATGAATATACAGCATCCTTTTCAAGATAACCCTGAAGCGTTAGATGGCTCTTTGTTTAATGCCAGGCTTATAGAAAGTGCGACAGAGGAACAACTTAAAGCAAGCATCGGATATTTTGACGGATTGCCATCTGATATATTTAAGTAAAGACTACCGGTATGTCTCGTATAAAAATAAAACTTTTATTATTGACATTAGGCTGTAGTACACTTTTCTCAGGCAGTGTTGAGAAGCAAGTTTATATACAAACTCTCGAAGATGAAAACAGTATCTCTTATGCGAAGATAATCAACACAAGAGCTGCGTATATTACGCCAATGTGTTATACCAAAACATCTGATAGATTGGACGCTAAAGTCTTTAACCCTTGTTACTCCTGTCATACCAAGGGGAAGATACCTAATTATGTAAATGACAGTCATTTACAAGCAGTCTATAACTTTCCTCGGCAAGCAATGAAAAACCCTTTTACTAATCTGTTTAAAGATAAAAGAAAAGAAGTAGGATTGATGAGTGATAGCTTTATCTTAGACTATGTACGCAGATCAAATTACCTTACTCCTAAGGGAGATATCTTATTAGCACAAAGACTTCCTACCACTTGGAAAGGGTATAGACCTGATTGTTATTTTAACTTTGATAATGAAGGCTTTGATCAGGATAAAGAGGGAAGATACACAGGATGGAGAGCATTTCGATATTACCCGTTCTTAGGGACATTTTGGCCAACGAACGGCTCGACAGATGATGTGTTGATCAGACTTGACACTCTTTTCACACAAGATGAGAATAAGACATTTGACAAAGAGGTCTATAGACTTAACCTTGCAATTGTAGAAGCATTGGTAAAACAAAAAGAGATAACATTTGATCTTGCTGTGGATGAAAGGCTTTATGGTGTTGACATTAATGCCAACGGGATCGTAGATACATCCAATACTGTTTCACCCCAAGTAAAATCTTATGTCGGATTGGCAAGGTTGTATTTGAAAGAAAAAAAAGTACATTTGGCTCCAGGACTTTTCCCAGAAAATACGGAATTTTTACACTCTGTCAGATATTTAGACTGGGATGAAAAGAAAGATCAAATTGCTCTGTCTGCAAGAATGAAAGAACTTCGTTATGCTAAAAAAACTACCTGGAAAAGCTATGGTGAGATTCAAAGAGCTGCTCAGTCAGAATTGTGGGAGTCACAAGCACTTGACAGTTCTCAGACAAAGGTCGCACTTTTTAGAGGGAACTATGAAGAGGGATTACGTAATGAGATCGGTTGGAGGTATCAGGGGTTCATAGAAGACAAAGCAGGGAGTCTCAGACCTCAAACACATGAAGAGACCCTATCCTGTATGGGCTGTCATTCACACCTTGGGGCTACGACAGATTCTACCTTTGCCTTTGCACGTAAGTTTGAAGGTGTTGACAAAGATCAAAATGATTATGGCTGGAACCATTGGAGTCAAAAAAGGTTGAAGGGTATTAACGAACCAAAGGTAGCATATAAAAAGTATGGAAAAGAGTATGAGTACAGCTTTTATTTACATAACAATCACTCAGGTAATGAATTTAGAAATAATGATGAGGTAAAAGAAATATTCTTCGATAGTAATGGAAGTATAAAAGAGTCTATGAAAGATGCCTTACATGATGATATATCACTATTGCTGTTTCCCTCTAAAAAGCGTGCTTTAAAGCTTAATAAAGCCTATAAAGTGATCGTGGACGAACAGCGTTTTATTTATGGAAGAGAAGCTAATGTTAAAGCGATGGAAAATGTTTATAAAGAGATAAAAGAAGGATTGAAGACAGGTATAAAAAATCTGATAGTCAGACCTTGATGCATGATGGATAAAAGGTTAGGGGGGATAAGTATTTACAAAAAGAGAGTGGAAGAACTCTCTTTTAAAAGGGAAGGAAAAGTTTTTAGACAATTTCCTTTTTTAATCGATTTGCTTTCTAGTCCATTTGCTTTCTTAGAAAAGTAGGTACATCTAAAATATCTTCATTATCGCCATTATATCCACCTACAACCATTCTGTTTGCAGATCTAAGGGTATTGATATTACAAGAGTTAGCATTAGAATTTAAAAGTGTTTCTTGCTTTTTCA
>JAUVCL010000108.1 GCA_030595845.1 Campylobacterota bacterium | reverse complement strand
TTTCTAGATTTAGGTTTGCTTTAACATCAAGAACCGTAGGAGATAATTAAAATGTCTAACGTGATTTTTTAATAAACTCTAGGAAATTAATACATGCAACACCAACCTCTTCCATTTTGCAGACTGCTGGAATTTTGTAATTCTTTTTATTTGTATGAAATAAATGGGGACGAGGCTACTTTTACAATCCCTTCACACAACTTAAACTCATTGGGTTTATGATTTACCATGCTAGTTAATTTATCTCACATATTTGGCGATTAGAATTGGTGTTACAATACAATACTATCAAAATAACAAGGAAACCCGTATGGAAGATACACACGTTGAAACCTTAGAAAAAATCGTATACGACAATGACGTAGAAGCATTAAAAAAAAATATCGAAGGAGGAACAGCAGGGATACTTGTTCAGAAATTTGGACGTGAATCAATGGTGAAATACTTTTCATAACATTTAGAGAGATTCCGATTTCTCCCAGTACCAAAATAGCAATATTAATAATAAATGGTGCTACTTTTCTAATCTATCTCTAAAAATTTCAAACTTCTCAATCTCATTTTCATTCACTGCCCATGTACCAATAGACTCCATATTAAATTCATTTTGTTCCGCTACCCAAACTGCTTGTTCTAAACTCTGTAGATCATCCCAATGAAAATACGCTGCAAGTCTATCCTTTATACAATCAGTAGGAGTAAGCAACTTCAAAATACCAGTATCTTCTTCTTTTGATGCTATCTCATTCACAGGTGCGTCTCCTACACCTAAAGGACCACGCGGGAATTCTATAAAAAGTGGTGTATCTTCATGTACAAAATAGCGGTTATGCTCTTTAAAACCAAGTTTTAGCATCACATTTTTAATTTTAGTATGACCTCCATTAAACCTATCTATAAGATCTATATCATCTGAAGTATATTTGCCTTGAGAATATATCTCAACACATGACCCACCAGAAAGTACAGTTTGTATGTTTTCTTTTTCTAGTTCACTACACACATAAGCAGCCAACTCTTCCATACTCATTTGTTTAATGCTTTTCATAAAGGCTTCACTAACGGTTTATTTGCTCTTCTAGGACGTTTTCGCCTCATAGTAAGCTTTTCTATCTCTTCCGGGCTATAATAACTTCTAGCTTTCTCCAAAAGTGCTTTCAATTCATTCAGAAATGCATAGCGTGGGTTAAACATAAAAAGCCGTGTACGACCTACACTTTTACTAACAAATACTCCACCTAACTCCAATTTCTCTAACTGTTTTTGAATGGGGTCTAGGCTTGTACCATAAAAATCTGAGATCTCTTTAGCATACCCTTCACCATTGGCAAGAATAAACTGTAATACTCGTTCACGATTTTTAGAACCTAAGAGTGTTTCTAACATTTTACAATCCTTACATAAACCTACTAAATAGGTTTTAATACCTATATTATATGTTATAAAACCTATTTTGTCAAATATTCAAATGAAAGAACTTAACATAGTGGGGTCAATCTCCTTAATATAAACTTTACAGAAATTTTGTTAGCGATTAAAATTAGTAAAATAAATATGCGATATGATCAGTAGTTAATTTATATTCTAGTGGGAATGAAATAATTTAAATGTGGCTCCGGATGCAGGATTCGAACCTGCGACCAAGTGATTAACAGTCACCTACTCTACCGCTGAGCTAATCCGGAATGTGTTGTGAAAAAAGCGAGTGCTTGTTTCGTGGGTGAGATTATAGACAAAAAAATCTTTAAAGTCAATGATTTTTTAGGCTTTTTTATAAAATTCTACACCATTTGTTGAAACTGTCTTGATTTTTTCTTTTCTAAGTAAGTTTTGCACCCTATTTTGGCTATATTTGTCAAAAAGTGCTTCTATGTCTTCTGCTGTTAGTGGTCTTTTTGACAAGGTTTCCAATATCTCTTCATCGCTGTAGCTGGAAGCTGATATTTCAGCTTTTTTACGTGATGCGATGTAGACAGGTAAGGAACTATCAAATAGATGGCTAATCTTAAGTAGCGTCTCATAGCTTACAGGCTTGACATCAAATGCAGGTGGACGATCTATCGTTCCTATGTCTATGCGTGTAGGTTGAAGTTTGAGTAAATAGTCATTGAGCTTGGCTATCTCTTCTTCTGAGTCATTCAAGGTCTTAACAATAAGTATTTCTATGATAAGTGGTCCGTGATATCTAGCTTTAAAATCTAACATCCCTGCTTTGATGTTTTCAACATTTATACCTGAATGAGAACGGTCAAGTTTTTGAAGACATTTCTGGGTCGCACAGTCTAAAGAGAGTTTTACTTCATCAAGTTTGAGTAAAGCATCCTGTACCTTGACATCATCTATAGTCGCTGCATTTGTAAGAATGAGTGTTTTGGTTGTACCCTTAAAGGTATTTATCTCGTCTATAAGTTTAGAGAGGTGTGGGTAAAGTGTGGGTTCGCCATTTGCAGTGAGCGTAATGAAGTCTATGTCATTGTGTTCTTTAAGTGCAGATTTAATAGCTGTAGCTATCTCTTCCACCGAGACAACATCATCATAGGCATCCATCGTCTTTGCAGGGTCAAGTTCACAGTAAAGGCAGTCAAAATTACACTGCTTCTTACCGGGACTCAGGTCAACCCCTAATGACTTACCAAAACGTCTTGAATGGATAGGACCGAAGATAATGTTCATGAGATACCTTTACAACAGTAAAAAACTGATTATAATATATTTAATTGAAGTATGCATTCCCACGCAGAGCATGGGAACGAGAAAAAGGGTTACCCCTACAGTGAATTTTGTAGTGGTGTCCCTTGTGGGCACCCTCTTACTTTCCAGAAACTCTCTGACATTCAGATACAAAGTGTTTTGCATTCTCTACAGGTACATCTGGGAGTATCCCATGTCCAAGGTTAAAGACATGTCTTTTACCACCCATTGTCTTGTGTATAGCTTCTACAGATTCGGTGGTTGCTTCTTGAGAGTATAAACGTGTAGGCTCCATATTTCCTTGGAGTACGTATTTATCACCCAGTTTTTCTTTAGCTAGTGCCATAGGAGTTCCCCAATCTACACCAAAGACATCGAAGTTTCCATAAACAAGTCCACGTTCAATGAAAGAAGCCACACCCTTAGGGAACATAATGATAGGAGTATCCGGGTATTTAGATTTAAGATAGTCAGCTATCTCAACCATGTATTTCCATGAGAACTCATCATAATTATCCGGTTCGATTGCTGCTGCCCATGAATCAAAGATCTGAACGACATCAATACCGGCTTCTATCTGCTTTTCCATATAAAGTTTTACTACTTCAGTTACTTTTGCAAGGATATTATGAAGTAATTCAGGATTTGAATACATCATCTTTTTACAGATGTTATAGGTCTTTGTCCCTTGACCTTCTATCATATAGGTAGCAAGTGTCCATGGTGCTCCTGTGAAACCAATAAGCGCTATCTCGTCACCTCTTTCATCTAACTGCTTTCTCAAGAGTTTGATAGTATCAAACACATACGTCAATTTAGATGCAGCTTCATCTCCACCGATGAGTCTGTCTAAGTCTTCTTGTGATGTTAAAGGATCTGAGAATCGTGGTCCTTCACCTTTAACAAAAGATAAGTCCATTCCCATTTCATCCGGGATCACCAAGATGTCTGAAAATAAGATGGCAGCATCTACACCCACAATATCAAGTGGTTGAATGGTTACTTCTGCTGCTTTTTCGGGTGCATGACAAAGATTTAGGAAGTTTCCTGCTTCTGCTCTTACAGCCATATATTCCGGCAGATAACGTCCTGCCTGTCTCATCATCCATACGGGTGTATATGGTGTCTCTTTACCTAGACATGCGTCTACAAATATTTTACTCATTATTTACCTACCTTACTTAAAAAATATAACCCTGCAGCCAATAATGTAATTGAACCTGCGAAATACAACATCTCTAATGGTGTTGTAAAATTTGTGTGTATGACTCTTTGAAAAAAGTTTACCACCAAAACCATCACGATCACTTTTGCTATCTTGTCTTTGAGCTCATCCAAAGAGTGTATAGCCAACAATTTAGACCCATTTTTTCCTTCTGCTTGATCAATATCTGAGATAAACAGCTCGTACAGACCAAAAGCAAAGATAAACATGACAACAGCAATAAGATAGAGATCTACCGCACCAATGATATCTGAGACAATATCTTCATGGAAATCTTCAGGATGGGCATGTGTGATGATCGTATCAAAGGCATAAACTGCTACACCCCAGATGTCCATAGAAGCCACAACAAATAGTATGATTGCTCCCAATAAACCAAAAACAACGGCTAAAAGAACAATAAATCTACTGTTCCAAATCATGCCTTCAAATAATTTTTCTAACATTTAAAATTTCCTAATAATTTTATTTTAGAAACCTTTTAGGCTTCTAGTTTTATCCATTTTTGAGCAATACGTACGGCATTCGTCGCAGCCCCAACTCTCACTTGATCCGCAACCCCCCAAAGGTGTAAAATGTTATCGGCAAAAAGATCTTTTCTGATACGCCCTACATAAGTCTCATCTGTATCTGTAGCAATGATAGGCATTGGGTATTCGTTTTTAGACATATC
Source organism: Campylobacterota bacterium (assembly GCA_030595845.1). Taxonomy (GTDB): domain Bacteria; phylum Campylobacterota; class Campylobacteria; order Campylobacterales; family Sulfurovaceae; genus Sulfurovum. Next base: position 2,053 of record JAUVCL010000108.1, on the reverse strand, counting down.
ATCTAGGACAGTTACATTTTCAAAAGCAGCCAATACTTCTCGTGCTTTATCTACATTGACATTAACATCATTTTCAAATGTAATAGTAATAGACTCTGAGTGGCTTCTTAAAACAGGAACACGAACACATGTTGCAGAAACTGCAAAGTCTGTACCCATTATTTTAGCCGTTTCGTTTACCATTTTCATCTCTTCTTTGGTGTAACCATTCTCTTGTGGTACATCAATGTGAGGAATGACATTCAAGGCTATCTGATGTGCAAATGCTTCTACTTTTGCTTCATCAAGTTTGAATTCAAAGAAAGCCTGCATTTGTCTTACAAGCTCTTCCATCCCTTGCTTTCCTGCACCAGATACAGCCTGGTACGTACTTACATCTACTCTTTTAATGCCGTAAAGGTCATGAAGAGGTTTGAGTAACTGTACCATTTGAATGGTAGAACAGTTAGGATTTGCGATGATGCCTGAGTCTTCCCATAGTTCGATGTCTTGAGGATTGACTTCAGGGACAACCAAAGGAACTTTTGGGTCCATTCTAAAATGAGAAGTGTTGTCTATGACCACAGCGCCAGACTCTACTGCATACTTAGCGAAATGTGCAGAGATGCTTCCACCTGCTGAAAAGAAAGCGATATCTATATCTCTACCTTCAAACACTGTTTCTGTCAATTCTTCTATTTTATATACTTTCCCTTGACACTCTATCTCTTGACCTGCAGATCTCTCAGATGCAAGAGGAAGAAGTTCTCCTATGGGAAAATCTACTTCTTCTAACACTCTAAAGAGCTCTTCACCTACGGCACCAGAGGCACCGACTACTGCTACGTTATATTTTCTTGTACGATTCGGCATTTAGTGCCTCCCTGTATTGAACTTTAATTCTTAACACTTTTTATTCCAATCCTAATGTATTATCGTTATTTGGTGTAGTATCACTACTTTCGCTTCCTGATCCTATCGAAGGATCACCCTCAACTACTTCATCAGGTTTCTCTTCTTTTTGACATTTTGCCATAGAGACTACAATGTCTTTTTTCTCTACCGTCACTACTTTTACCCCAGAGGTATTACGCCCTGCTTTTCTTATCTGCTCCATATCTACACGTATCATCTTACCGATACTTGTTAAACACATAAGATCTTTATCTTCTTCTACTGCTACTACACCTACAACATCACCTGTTTTAGGAGTCAATTTCATAGAGATAACCCCTTTACCCGCACGGTTTTGCTCACGATACTCTAAAGCAGCTGTACGTTTACCCAAACCTTTTTCAGAAAGCATGAGCAACTCATCTTCTTCATTTTCGATGGTAATAGCTCCACAAACATAGTCATCTACGATTTTAAACTTGATCGCTGTCACACCACGTGAAACCCTACCGATCTCTCTTGCATCTTCCACTTTAAATCTGATACACAAACCTTTTTTCGTTGCAACAAAGAGCCACTTAGTATCTGGTTTAACGATCTTCGCGCCTACTATAGCATCATTTTCATCCAAGTTTATCGCTCTCACACCGTTAGATCTGATGTTTGAATACTCAGAAAGGTTTGTACGTTTTACGATACCATTTTTCGTAAAGAACACAAGTCCTTTGTCATCATTAAAGTCAGTCGTTGGGATGATCGCCATGATCTTCTCATCTTGCTGAAGGTTTATAAGGTTAACAACCGCCTTACCTTTAGCCGTACGTGATCCTTCTGGGATACGATACACTTTGAGCCAATAGAGTTGCCCTCTATCTGTTACGAACATGAGTGTATCATGTGTGTTAGATGTAAAGAAGCTTTCTATAAAGTCGTCATCGTAAGTGGTTACGGCTGTTTTACCTTTACCGCCACGATGTTGTTTCTCATACTGCTTGACCGGTACACGTTTAATGTACCCTCTATGTGTGATAGTCACAACCATAGGCTCATTTGGAATAAGGTCTTCGATGTCGATATCATCATAATCATCTACAATTTCTGTACGACGTGGTGTAGTATATTTTTCACCAATTTCAACAAGCTCTTCACGAATGATCTCATTGATCTTATCTTCACTTTT
>JAUVCL010000079.1 GCA_030595845.1 Campylobacterota bacterium | reverse complement strand
TATGGCTTTATTGGCGACAGTCAATGGTCTCCAAAGCTCTTCAAGGTAACGGTGTATCTGCATTTCAAAGAGCAGGGGTTCTAGTTTTTCAAGGGAAGCATGCACATCATCTAACTCTGATTGATAATATTTTGCTACATTTGTAGAGTCTACAGTACCTTGAAAGTATTTACCACTCATACCGATGACGCGGTTGAGCAGGTTTCCAAGGTCATTCCCCAGGTCTGAGTTGATTCTGTCTATGAGTGCTTTTTGAGAAAAGTCACCATCTCCGCCAAAAGGTACTTCTCTAAGCATGAAGTAACGGAAATTGTCCAGTCCATAGGCATCTGCTACTTCTCTAGGATTTACAACATTACCTTTAGATTTAGACATTTTCTCACCATCACGTGTCCACCAACCATGCGCCGCAATATGTTTAGGCAATGGCAGGTCAAGACTCATGAGGAAAGCAGGCCAATAGATAGCATGAAAACGTAAAATATCTTTACCTATAAGTTGTACACGTGCAGGCCAGAAGTCCATATTCTCATCATCTGTACCGTAACCCAGTGCAGTAACGTAATTCATAAGTGCATCAAGCCATACATACATCACATGTTTAGGATCATTCATCTCTTCAGGAAGTTTTACTCCCCAGTCAAAAGAGGTTCTGGTGATAGAAAGATCTGTAAGCCCACCTTCTACAAAACGGATCACTTCGTTTCTTTTAGATCTAGGTAAGATGAAGTCTGGATGGTCTTCATAGTATTGAAGTAATTTATCTTGATAGTCTGAGAGTCTAAAGAAATAACTCTCTTCTTCAACCACGGTTGTACTCTTGCCACATTCGGGACAAAACTCATCATCTACGAGTTGGATAGCAGGAAAAAATGTTTCACAAGAGATACAGTAATGCCCTTTGTAGGTATCTTTATAGATATCTCCGTTGGTGTGCATCGTTGAAAACGCTTTTTGTACGCCTTTCATGTGATCTGCATCTGTCGTTCTTATAAACTTGTCATAAGAGATGTCAAAGTCATCCCAGAGGTTTTTAAAGGTTGCTGAAATTTCATCGGCATACGCTTGTGTGCTTTTACCTCTTGATTTGGCGGCTTCTTCTATCTTCTGGCCATGTTCATCGGTACCTGTGAGAAAAAAAGTTTCGAGTCCAGACAGACGAGAGTAACGTGCAAGTGTATCTGCAATGATAGTCGTGTAGGCATGACCGATATGGGCAATGTCATTAACATAGTAAATTGGGGTTGTAATATAGGCTTTTTCGCAAGACATGAGTGTTCCTTAAACAAATGAGTTTGTAGAGTAATTTTGGAAGATATCTTAACTAAATAGTGCTGTGTTTTTGGTGATATTATGAAATAATAAATTTTATGGTTATAATATTCCTTAATAATAAAAGGAAAATGTAAAGGTAGCTAGATGGGTAGGGATCCAAAAGAATATTTAGAGATAGATGAACTTCCTGAAAAAGATAATTATACAGAGGAAGAAAAACAGATCATTATGGACAGGTTGAATGAGGAGAGGCTCATTCATCAGCGTGTAAGAGAAAGATTAGACGGTAAGATACAAGCATATTCAGAAGAAGAAAAAAATCAGATCTTAAATTTACTCAATGAACAGAGACTAAGCAAACAAAAACGTGAAGAGATTAAAAATAAGCGTATTGAAAAGAAAGAAAAATATAAATTTATTTCTAAAGAATTTTATAAATTTACTAATATGGAACGAGAATATTATATAGAGATAAAAGAGTGTGAAAGTATTTCAAGTAGACCAAAACTCATTAGCCTGTATTATAGGACTTTTGAAGAGTTCAAAAGGAAAGATGTATTGATTAAAACAGAGATTTATTCCGAACACTTTTTTATATCTTATAATCCAGTACGTGTCTATTTCAAGACATATGCGCTTGAAGATGAGAAGTAAAAAGTATCGATGTATTATGTTTATATCGTGAAATGTGCTGATGAGACACTTTATACGGGTATTGCTACACAGTTAGAGCGTCAGGTTGAAGAACATAACAGTTCGGATAAAGGGGCTAAATATACACGTATAAGACGACCTGTTACACTGGTGTACAATGAGGAATATCCAGACAGAAGTACTGCCTCAAAACGTGAATATGAGATAAAAAAGAAAATGAACAGAGCGGAAAAATTACTACTTATAAAAGGTGTAAATTCACTGTGTTAATCCTTGTTTCCGATTAACTCATAAATCATTTATCAGTAAAACTTATCATAAAAATAATTAGAATTCAATTTATGATGATTAAAAATACGTTATTATTAAGATATAAAATATTGGTTTAGGGAAAGGATCAAAATTGTTTACCAAATTCTGTATATTCTTCATACTTCTTTTCAATATACTTTATGCTGAACCTATTGTGAAGATCAATACATCAGCAGTTTCTATAGATAAATTTAAAATGGGCTATTTTATTGATGAATCAGAAAATATGCCTTTTGATCAGGTACAAAAACAAAAGTTCACTCAAGGCTCTAATAACCTTACTTTGGGCACCACAGCTAATGTAACATGGGTTAAAATAATATTAGTTAACGATACTGACAGTATTAAGGAACTCTTTCTTCATAATGCGGTTGCCTATCATGCAGAAGCGATACACTTTTATGAAGTGGAAGATAATATGTTAATAAATAATATAAGGTTTGAACCCCGTCATCATTTAAATATAGAAAAAATGGATGGTGCTGAAGCGCTCTATACTATAAATCTAAAACCAGGGCAGACGAAAAGTATCTATATGCAGTCTCATTTTTTAGCCTATCAACTTATAGAACTTAGTATTTATGATCAAAAAGCTTCTATAGATGACCTTGTTCACAGGTATATGCCTATTGTGATCTTGTTCAGTATATTAACTACTTTAGCACTTTACTATTTTATTTTATACATATCTGCAGGATATAAAGAGTATATCTATTACTCCCTCTATCTTCTTAGTTCCGCGGTTTTTATAGCCTATTGTTATGGAATGGTTTCACACTATTTGCATCTCTATGGTGAGTGGGGATTAAGGTTAAATGCATTGGCTATTGTATCTCCTATCTTTTTGGCGTTATTTATAAAATCAATTTTTAAGACAAAAGAAAATTATATATTACAAAATAAGTTTATCAATTCAATTGTTGTATTATTTTCGCTCACCTATCTCTATAGTTTCATTGAATATTACCAGGCTATTGAATTCACTTCGGTATTGTTTCTCTATTTTCTGATTGTCATGCTGTGGGTCAGCATATCTCTTTACAAACAAAATGCACCGCTGATCAAATATTTTTTTATTGCACACATATTTTATCTTCTCTTTAGTCTCATTGCTATTTTGTTCTATAATAGTGGTATAGCATATAATTACCTCACTTCTCATTCCATTGCTATAGGAACTATGTTCGAAGCACTTATATTGGGCTTTCTTGTCTCTTATCGTATTAGACTTTTAGAATCAGACAATAAGCAAAAAGAGAAAATTATTTTAATAGATGCTATGACTTCTCTTTATAATAAGAGTCATTTTGAAGAGAGACTTGAGAAAGAACTTCTTATCCACCGTCGTGATAAAACGGGGCTAACATTAATGATCATAGATATTGATTATTTTAAAGAGTATAACGATACTTACGGACACTTGGAAGGAGATAAGACCTTGATACGTGTAGCCAAAAGTTTACAAAATTCACTCAAAAGACCGACGGATATGGCCTTTAGAGTTGGTGGTGAAGAGTTTGCCATTTTATGTACAGGTATGGAAGAGAATATGGCCTTATCTTTTGCGAATAAATTGCGAATAAATATAGAAGATCTAAAAATAAAACATAAAAAAAGCTCTGTCTATAAATATATTACTGTTTCTATAGGGCTATATACTGTACCTCTTAATTATATGAGTAGTCAAGACCAGATCTATAGACATGCAGACACTGCACTATATGAAGCAAAATCAACAGGAAGAAATCGTGTTATATCTTATCAGGAGAAGCACTGATCTCTCTTTTATTAAATTGTAATATGCATGAAGGTATTTAGATTTGGAAAAGTGTGGTAGATGGAGTATTCCCGGCCAGAACCGGGAAGAAAATGAAGTAAAAACTTAATGACTAGTCTGGCTTAATTCTTTCAAATTTTGTACCTTCCATTGTAAAGCTTCCCATAAGTCCTTTAGAATCAAAGACAAATGCAACCATCGGATCTTGAAAGTCAATATCATCAAGTTCTTCTTTTGAGTTCCATTCTGCTACAGCGATCTTACCATCTACATCTGTTTCCCATTCATCATCATTCAGAAGAAACTTGTTGAGTGCAGCATCTGTATTAAATGCAATGATCATAGAACTCTCCTGCATACCCATCTGAAAGCCAATTGAGGCTGCAGTGAGACGATAATATCCTTTCGTTGTACGTCCAATCCTAAGTACACCTTCTCCATATTTACCGCCTACAAAAAAACCTGCTTCTTTGATGGAAGGAAAAACTAGAAACGCTTTTGCTTTAACTAAAAAAGGGTCTCCGCCTTTAACCTCGTCAATAAATTTATTGATAGCTATGTTTGCATCATGGTCTAGTTCTTTAGCAGATTCTGCCATAGAGAATGTGCTCAATCCTACAAGTAGTGCAAGCAATAGCGCCTTGAATTTAGTGTTTGTCATGTTTGATTCCTTTTATATTTGAAATGAAAAATATTATATCATAGAAATGTAGAGTATTGAGTAAGTGTAGAAAATAGGGGGGAGTTAAATTAAAAGTAGAGGAGAGAGCGTGCGTCCTCTTTAGTTTCCTTGTTCCCATCGGGATGATGTGAACAAGGAGAGGGTAGACTTTAGCTTCTGCTACCTTGACCACCGTTACGGCTGTCACGTCCACCGCCAGAGCGTCCATTACGGTCTCCGCCACCACCTGAACGTCCATTTCTTCCATTACGGTTACCACCGCTTCCTCCGCCACCTGAACGGTTTCCACGGTATCCACCACCGCCTCCGCCACCGCCACGTCTACGATTACGACCACCGCCTCCGCCACCATTACCACGGTTTTGCATCGCTCTTTCTATAAGAAGTTCGATCTCTTCAAGACCAAGACCGATGTTGTCTTTTCCTTTTACGAAGTTCTCTTCTTGTACTAAAGAAGCAAGAAGATGCGCGATAGTTACGATATCAAGGTCATGCTGAAGTGTTTTAACTAGGTTTATAGCATTTTCAGTTACTTTAGTTTCAGCTATTTTAGAGATGAGTGCATCTGCACGGTTGTTTTGTACTTCCATACGAGTAGGGATGACTTGAGAAGCCATTGTTGTACCAACATCTTTTTCAATACGTTTAATGGTTCTAAGCTCATTAGGACTTACTAATGTAATAGCTTCACCAGTTTTACCAGCACGGCCAGTACGACCGATACGGTGAACATAAGATTCAGAGTCAAAAGGGATGTGGTAGTTAAATACATGTGATACATCATTGACATCAAGTCCACGTGCAGCAACATCAGTAGCAATGAAAATATCGATACCACCACTTTTAAATGCACGTATCGTCACTTCTCTTTGTTTTTGCTCCATATCGCCATGTAGTCCAGAGACTTTAAAACCTTGAGCAGTCATGTGTGCAACAAGTCTATCTACCTCTTTTTTCATACGACAGAAAATGATACATTTACTTGGGTTTTTATAGTCTATGAGTCTTACTAGAGCGTCATCTCTTTCTCTTTCTTGTACGACGTAGTAATATTGAGTAATTTTAGTATTTGTTTTCTCTGATTTTGTGATAGAAACAGTTTTTGGGTTATTTAAAATCTGCTCTGCAAGCTTACGAATACCATTTGGCATCGTTGCTGAGAACATAAGAGTTTGACTTTGTTTTGGCAAGAACGTAAAGATATTTTTGATCTCATCCAAGAAACCCATATCTAGCATTTCATCTGCTTCATCTAAGATGACAAAACTAGGATTTATTTTGATCTTTCCTGACATAAGGAGGTCTTGAAGACGTCCGGGAGTAGCAACCACTATAGAAGCTTGTTTGATACGGTCTATCTGCTTACCATAAGGTGTTCCACCGTAAACGGTAGCAGTTTTAAGACCACTTTTTTGACCGAAACGGAAAAGTTCATCAGAGACTTGCATAGCAAGTTCACGTGTTGGAACGATTACAAGTCCTTCTACTGAACCATCTGCTTTCATCATAGACATAGCAGGTAGTCCAAAGGCAGCTGTCTTACCTGTACCAGTTTGTGCCTGAGCTATGAGGTCATGACCTTCTAATATAAGAGGAATAGCATCTCTTTGTACCGGTGAAGGCTCTGTAAATCCTGCATCTGTTACTGCAGCTTGAATCGTGTCTTTTAGGTTAAAATCTGTAAATTTCATCTTGTTTCTTTGTATTAAAATAGTCGGTGTTGTATTCATCTTGTGACATGTATTAGGTATGGTATCAAGAGGTTTAAAACCCTGTTTTATGCAAACTGATACCAAACTTTTTAACCTAAAAAGGTTATTTCGCGTTTAAGCGTAGAAGGAGATATTTCTATCTCGATAAGGAGTTTAGTACTCTCTTGCAGAAAAGTATCGCGATTATAGCAGGATTTTAAGAAAAAACCTAATTATTATATGAATTTGTTATATTTTTATAAAGTTTGTATTATATTTGATCAATATATATAGTTAAAAAAGAGAAAAAAACTTAAAATACAGATTACCTGTCGATTTATTATTTCAAATAACATGATATAATATTTATGGATAATTATAAGGCACTATAATCATGAATAAAATGAAGCTTTTTATACTATTTTCACTGTCATTACTTCTATTTATAGGATACCGGACCTATGTACAGTTCTATGATCTTAAAAATACGGAAAAACTCATAATTTTAAACGAGAGTCAATCACTTGCAAAATTTGTTTCAGCCTTTCGTCAGACCTATCAGGATGCATTTGTAGTTCATCATATTCCCATAGATGATAAAACCATCAATTTACTGCCTGTGAAGACAATCTCTGAGATTAGTAAGCGTTTTTCTCAGGATGTAAATGGTGAAGTGATAGTCAGAACTGTGTCTGACCGTCCACGTAACAGTGACAATATGGCAAATAATTTTGAGTTAAATGAGATCCAATATTTTAAAGAAAACCCAAGTGTATCAGATAATTTTATACAAAAAGAGGAGTCATACTTTTATACAAAACCTATGTATATTAAAGAGTCATGTTTAAAATGCCACGGTAAACGTGAAGATGCTATACCCAGTATACGTCAAAATTATACAAAAGCTTATGATTATAAACTCGGAGATATTCGAGGATTATTAAATATTGAAATTAAAAAAAGAGATGTTTTTACGACACTTTATAGAGATTTTTTAGAAAATCTTTTGGGCACTGTTTTTCTTTATGTTCTTTTTCTCATTGTTATATATATTCTTATTCAAAAAATGCGTAAGAAAGAAGAAGAGTATACACAGAAACTTGAAAGTGATATTCAAGCAAAGAGAAAAAAAATACAAAAACAAAAAGAGGTACTACATATTCAAGCCTATCATGATGCATTGACCGGTTTACCAAATCGTACGCTTTTTCAAGATAGATTAAAGTACGCAGTTAAACATGCAAAGAGATACGATAAAAATCTAGCTCTCTTTTTCATTGATTTGGATAATTTTAAAGAGATCAATGACTCTCTGGGACATCATATAGGAGATAAACTTCTCATAGAGGTAACCAAACGCTTTAAATCTCAAATTCGTGAAGATGATACTTTGTCCCGTTTTGGTGGTGATGAATTTACTGTTATAGTGGAAAATTTGAAAAAGGTACATCATGCCTTAATTTTGGCAGAAAAAATACAACAAGTTCTGGAAAAAGAGATACAGATCGATGAACATACCATTTATATCACATGCAGTATAGGTATCAGTACCTATCCACAAGATAGTCAAGATATTGATAGTTTACTTAAATATGCTGATGTAGCAATGTATAAAGCCAAAGAAGATGGACGTAATAAGATTCAGTTTTACTCAGTAGAAATGACAGAATTAGCACTTAAACGCTTTGAGACACAGATACATTTACGTAAATCTTTAGAAAATAATGAATTTGTTCTTTGTTATCAGCCACAGATTGATGTTAAGTCTGGGGACCTTATAGGAATGGAGGCATTGATACGCTGGAATCATCCTAAGAAAGGGTTGTTACTACCTGAGGAGTTTATAGATGTTGCTATAGATACGGGTATGATCATTGAGATAGATAAATGGGTAATGAAAACAGCAATGAGACAAATATTATCATGGTATGAACAGGGTCATAATCCAGGTTCATTATCATTAAACCTTTCTATGGGACAGTTAAAAAGTACTAATTATGTATCGGAAGTATCAATGATGATAAGAACATTGGGCTTTAATCCTCAATGGCTTGAATTGGAAATTACTGAAAGCCATGTCATGGAAAAACCAGAAGAATGCATCTTGAAACTTCAAGAAATTAGCAATATGGGTATACATATTGCTATTGATGATTTTGGTACGGGGTACTCATCGTTAGCATATTTAAAACGTTTGCCTGTAGATAAATTGAAGATAGATCAATCATTCATTAATGGCATAGCCGAAGATCAGGAAGATCTTGCAATAGTAAAAGTGATCATTGCGCTTTCAAGAAGTTTGGGATTGGATATCATCGCAGAGGGTGTAGAAACTGAAGAACAACGGGATATTCTTTATGAATATGGATGTGAATATATACAGGGATATTATTATAGTAAGCCAGTAAGTCCAGAGGAAATAGAAAAAAAGTATTTTAAAAGAACATAGAAATACTATTGAAACTAGTAGATGGACAGGAGTGTAGTGAAACTACAGTAATCCCATCGCTAATTTTGCATCATCTGTCATGCTGTCTTGTCCCCAAGGCGGATCAAAAACGATCTCAACATCTATCTCTTCTAGTCCTTCTTGACGAGCAGCGATGCTTTTAACCAAGTCAATAATGACTTGAGAAAAGGAACAGGTTGCAGAGGTAAGCGTCATGGTAATTTTAGCATTTTTCATCATAGAAACTTCATCTGTTGAGACGTCTATATTATAGATGAGTCCAAGATCATAAATGTTTACCGGAAGTTCAGGGTCATAGATCTCTTTGAGGTGTGCTATGATCTTTTCACCCAT
>JAUVCL010000056.1 GCA_030595845.1 Campylobacterota bacterium | reverse complement strand
GGTCCTAGCCTTGGGGCAGACAGTATTCAGTCAAGTTCACTTGCTTTAGCGCTTGGTTTCCTTTTGGTTGTTATCTTCATGGTACTTTACTATGGTATGGCAGGGGTTATTGCCAATGTTGCACTTATAGGAAACCTTTTCCTTATTTTGGCTGTGATGTCATTAGTAGGTGCGACATTGACACTTCCAGGTATGGCAGGTATCGTACTGACCGTCGGTATGGCGGTTGATGCCAATGTTATCATCAACGAGCGTATACGCGAATTAATACATCAAGGAAAGTCTATAGGAAAGTCTATAGAAGATGGGTATAACAATGCCTTTACTGCGATCTTTGATGCCAACGTTACTACACTTATTGCAGCTATTGTACTTGTAGTGTATGGAACGGGAGCGATCAAAGGATTTGCGATCACGATGGGTATCGGTATTGCGGCTTCTATGCTTACAGCGATAGTAGGAACACATGGTATTTACCAGTGGATACTGCCTAAACTAGATAAAAAGAAACTAAGCTTTTGGTTTGGTATTAAACAAGAGGGAGGGAAGTAATGGAAGTTTTTAAATATAAAAAACCGCTCTCGTTAATGGGTAAAAGTAAACGTTTTGGTTTACTTTCTATTGCAATACTTATCTTGTCTTTTGGACTGATAGTTACTAAAGGCTTTAACCTTGGTGTTGATTTTGCCGGTGGTACACTGATACAAGTTAAATATACAGGTGAAGCACCTATAGCGAAGATCAGGGATGCACTCAGTACAGACAAGACGTATGAAGGTGCCTCAGTTACTTTCTTTGGAAGTCAGGAAGAAGTAGTCATTCGTACTAAAATGTCTTCGGGAATTTTGGGTGAAGATGTAGGTGCGAAAGTAAGCTCATTGCTTAAAGAGACAGGTGAACTTGAAGTAAGACGTGTGGACATGATAGGGGCTAAAGTAGGCTCAGAGTTACGTACAAAAGGTTTTACCGCGATGCTTATCGCGATCATAGGGATTTTGCTTTATGTGTCATTTAGATTTGAATGGCGTTTTGCTGTTGCCTCTGTATTGGCACTTGTTCATGATATTACTATCGCTATGGGAATGATTGTTCTGTTTAATGTGGAGGTAAACCTTGACATTTTAGCAGCACTTTTAACCATACTTGGATACTCTCTGAACGATACGATCATTGTCTTTGACCGTATTCGTGAGGGGATCAGAACCATTAAAAATCCTGATCTTGGTGCGATTATCGATGAGTCTGTGACACGTACACTTTCACGTACAACATTGACATCTTTGACAACATTCTTTGTTGTTTTAACACTCTTTATCTTTGGTGGTGAGATCATACATGGCTTTGCATTCACATTACTTGTGGGAATTGTTGTGGGTACGTATTCATCTATTTTTGTGGCATCACCTATCTTGATGTGGCTTGGGTTCTCAGTAAGTGGTTTTAGAGAAAAAGAAGCTGTAAAACTAAAAAGAGATAAAGACAAAGAAAAAATGCGTGCTATGTACGAAAATGGGACGATGTAAGAGTAAAGTATTTTTGCTTTATAATAACGTAAGAAAGTAAAGGGGTTTTATGAATTGGGGAAAAGTTTTTTATATATTTTTTACGTTGATGTCATTGACGACATCAGCAGCATTTCTATATGAAAATAGTGCTGTAGCACTGTTTATCGCAGGATCAGTGAATATTATTTCTACCTTGATGAAAATAGGGGTAAGAAATATACTTTCAGCAGAGCTGTTAGCAGGTTCACTTGTTGCTGATCTACACCTTATACCTGCATTTTTTGCATTACAGTTTTATGACAACCATCCTTTGGCAGTCGGGCTTGTAATAGGTGCGGTGGTAGCAAATGTCTATACTATCATAGTATCTATGATAGAGAGTGCAAAGGAAAAGGCAGACTTTTAAGTCTACTTAGGTACCTTACTATAAATGATAACTGAACCCTCAGAATAACCTAGACGCTCATAACATCTCTAGCTTTTGTCTAGGCTAGGCACTCTTTTGAAGTCCTAGCCAAAGCTAAGTGCCCGTAGGAAATGCCCTTGGGGTACAAAAAAGAGTAACGACGCATAGATGAAAGCTAGTGATGCCCATAGGGTGGGCTTTGCAAATGCAATCTTTCACAAGATACTTACTGCGTCTTAGCTTTGGCTAGGACTTGAAAGCCTCTTGCAAAATCTTACATTTGCAAAACTCATTATGAGTGCCTAGGTTATTCTGAGGGTTCAATCCCAAAGGAATAAGATATGGTAAAGATGCCTACGCTTCACGGAAGTGATACTGAATCAAAACGAAAAGAGATCAAAAGCTATTTTCAGTACTGTTATAAACGCTATGAGTCACTTTTTGCACTTGTTTCAGACGAAAAATCCTATTTCCAAAAAGCAGATCCCCTTCGTCATCCCATCATTTTTTATTATGGACATACCGCTACCTTCTTCATAAACAAACTTAAATTAGCTAAGATCATCGACGCGCGTATAGACCCAAAACTTGAATCTCTGTTTGCGGTGGGTGTAGATGAAATGTCCTGGGATGATCTGAATGAAAAACATTATGACTGGCCTACTTTAGCGCAGACACAGTTTTATCGTGATGAAGTCTACGCGCTTGTTTCTAGACTTATCGATACCCTTCCTTTAGAACTTCCTATTACCGAAGCGTCCCCATGGTGGGTGATCATGATGGGGGTAGAACATGAAAATATCCATCTTGAAACCTCTTCTGTCCTTATCCGTCAACTTCCTTTCACATCTGTAAAAGAGAATGCACAATGGGAAGAGTGTACACTTGTTGGTGAGGCACCAGAGAATCAACTTTTAGATGTGAGTGAAGGTCTGGTGAAACTAGGTAAAAACAAAGATGATAAACTCTTTGGATGGGATAATGAATATGGAGAGCATCAAGCACAGATCCCTGCATTTAAAGCAGCAAAATACCTCACATCAAATGCTGAGTATCTTGAATTTGTTGAAGATGATGGCTACAGCAATGATGATTTTTGGTGCGAAGAAGGTAAGGCATGGAAAGCTTATACCCATGCCAAACATCCTCTTTTTTGGTCTCCTTCAAAAGAAGGATATAGTCTGCGAACTTTGAGCAGAAAGATCGATCTCCCTAAAAACTGGCCCGTAGAGGTCAATCATCTGGAAGCTGCAGCCTTTTGTAAATGGAAGAGTATAAAAGAGGGTAGTACCATTACCCTACCTACTGAAGATGAATATAGTAGATTAAGAGAGGTAAGTAAAGTAGGTTCTTATCTAGAATGGAGAGAAAAAGGGAAAAGTCTTGCCAATATTAATTTGGAAAGCTTTGCCTCTTGTGTCCCGGTAGATCACTGGCAACAAGGTGATTTTTATGATGTTATAGGGAATGTCTGGCAGTGGTCACGTACGCTTATCTATCCATTTAAAGGATTTAAAGTACATCCCATTTATGATGATTTTACTGTACCTACTTTTGATGGGAAACATAATCTTATTAATGGCGCTTCATGGATCTCTTGCGGCAATTTGGCCACGCAAAAAAGTCGTTATGGATTTAGAAGACATTTTTACCAACATGCAGGATTTAGATATATTCAAAGTGACTATGAAGAAAAAGTAGTGACTGACTACTATACTACTGACAGTATCATTTCACAGTATTGTCACTTTGGCTGGGGAGAAAATACTTTAGGTGTTGAAAATTACCCCGCACGTTGTGCACAGATCGCTTTAACGTATATGAAAGACAAACAAAGGGGTAAAGCCTTTGACATCGGATGTGCCATAGGTAGAAGTACTTTTGAACTGGCACGTGGTTTTGATGAAGTGATAGGTGTTGATTTCTCTGCACGTTTTGTACAGGAGGCTGAAGTCTTAAAACAAAATGGGGTATTGCGTTATACGATGCCAACCGAAGGTGAACTGGAAAACTTTTATGAGGTGCAGCTTTCAGATTTTGATTTGGAAAAAGAGCGTGAGAAAGTCACTTTTTGGCAAGCAGATGCCTGTAATTTAAAACCAATTTATAAAGATTTTGATCTTATATTTGGCGGTAATCTCATCGACAGGCTTTATGATCCAAAGAAATTTTTAGATTCACTCGTAAAACGTCTCAATGAAGGGGGGATGCTTATTTTGACTTCTCCTTATACCTGGCAGGAAGAGTCTACCCCCAAAGAAAAATGGATAGGCGGCTATAAAAAAGATGGAGAGAATGTCTCCACTTTGGATGGATTGTTAGAGATACTGGGAGGGGACTTTAAATTACTCGATATTAAAGATGTACCTTTTGTGATACAGGAGACGGCAAGAAAACATCAGCATACCATAGCACAGATGACAATTTGGGAGAAGCGTTAAAAGAGGGCTTTTTGAACCTCATACTTTCAATAGAACCAAAAACTCTTGAGGATTAAGTACTGGCAACTCTGCTTTAGAAAAACCTTTTCTGTCACGTGTTACTATCATAGAGGCACTTGCATGATAGGCAGACTTATAAAGTACAGCATCTTCATAGTCTTTATCATTGCTTTGTAAAGCATCTTCAAGGACTATACGTGTTACAGGGGCAATTTCAAAAAGTTTTAAAAGTGACTCAATAATTTCACTAGATTTTTCTTTGCCATTAGATTTGAGCAAAAGGTAGTGAATAGTCGTAATAGTGGTTGCACAAAGTAGTCCTGTAAACTCACCTTGTTCTACTTTTGAAATGAGTATTTTTGCATCTGTAACAAATGGTTCTCTGTCTAAGAGCAGATCCAATACCACATTGGTATCAAACATCACTCTCACAGGTATTTCTCTTCCAAATGTTTATGGTAATCTTCTTTTGAAAGTGAATCGTCTTTTAAAACACCCTGTAAAGAGTCAGTAAGAGGCGCTCCTTTATTTCCATTGTCCGGTTTATTTTGTTTTAACAGGGTTAAAAAATTATTGACCACTTTGGAAACAGAAAGTTTTTGTTCTTTGGCATATGCTTTCACATGATGAATCACATCATCATCAATATATAAAGTAAGTTTACTTGACATGAAGCTCCTTTGACGTATAGTATTTTAAATAGTATACGGTATTTTTATCTGTATGTCAATAAAGTGATAGAAAAAATAGAGGCTAGATGAGTCTTGTGATTTGTTTAGCATTATTTGACGCCTTCGTTATATCTACAGTGTAAAGTCTAATTGCAGTAGAATATATCTTAGTACATAATAGGACATATAAAATGAAAAAAATATACACAATGTTTATCCTTAGTCTCATTGCTTTAAATGCAGCTTCATTAGACGTAGATGGCCTAAAACATCAGCTATACTTTGAGTGTCCAACTGACTATGTACTTGATTATGATTTGATGTGTGTGCATGGCAATACTGCTAATGTCGTAAAGCCAATTAAAGTGCAGAGTACTGTGATTAAAGGACATGGTGAGAGTGTGCTGTGCGTATAAGTCTTGATGGTGTAGTCATAACAACAGATTGCATACGATTAACTAACTCAAAAAACTTAAAAATCCTTTGTACCAGAACTAAAACAGTGTGTAAAACTGAACAGGAGATTCATAAAGCACTAGATAAAGTGTATGGGGGATATGGAGAACTTTTAACTAGGTATGACAATGGATATTTATATAACTTTTCCGTTCAATACCCAGCCGATATATTAGCAGAAAGGTGGCTAGATGCTGAAGGCAAGGGAGCTTGGTTTGCAGATAAAGAAGATGGTGAAGTGATGGTGAAAGTTTTTGGAGAAGATACTAGTACTAAAAACATTAAAGAAGCTTATACAAGTAAAGTTAAAGACTTATTAGAAGATAAATATATAGAGATTACTTTCAAAAAGAAAAAGAAAGATTGGTTTGTATTTTCAGGATATAACCATAAACTAAAAACTATTTTTTACTCTAAATATTATTTTACTGCCACCAATAATAAAAATAAAATTATGGGGTTTGATATTACTTACTCTATCAAAAAGAAGAAAAAGTATGCAAAATTGGTTGAAATCATCAATAAAAGTTTTAAAGTCAATGGCTTAGATACTATCAAGAAACATAGAGTTAATAGAATCAAAGATATGATTATTGGTGAGGGTAGAGAGCAGTGCCAAGTTTTTATGAATAGTTCTGGCGCTATTATAAATACTACTTGTCTACAATTAACAAACTCAAAAAAAGTAAAAATCCTTTGTACCCAAAATAAAAATATGTGTAAAACATTAAATGAAGTAAAGGTTTCTTTATTTGCCCCTAAGCATATAACTTATAGACCAAGCTATAACTGTCATAAAGCGCACACACACAGACAGATAAAGATTACTTGAAGGCAATAGATATGCTCACTTTAGTTGTTGAGAATAGTGAAGAACAAAGATTAATAAAAGTTGCTAATGAAGCAATGGAAGTAGCTAAATCATTATTAGGTGATACTTCATCTAAGAAAGTTATGTCGATAAATTCAAGTGAATATTTAACTCCAAAGAATGATATAGTAGAGTGCATAATCGAAAAACGTCTATTTGAAAATGGAAAAAATGAAAAGGTTAGTGATAGACGAAGTGCTGCTCTAGGAAAAGCAAGGTTAACTAATCACAAAAAAGTTTCATTATTTTTTTTAGATGAAAAATATAGGTATGTAGATACTAAAACAAATAATGTAGATGTAGATGTAGAATTGGATACATACAGGAATATTCAGTATGGAGACTACTATTTAATGCTTCCTAAAAATTCTAAAGATATGACGGGGGTTTTTAATATCATATTTTTTGCCAAAAAAGGTAAAGGATTTATATATAACTGCGTGAATATATCAAAATATAAACAGAAATAAATGTAAATGTATGGTGAGGATTGATAAAGATAATAGAAAACTTCTATCTATACAGTTTGGCCCCCAAAAATTAATATGCATTATTAAAGGATAGATAAAGTATGAGTAAATCGTTTGAATTATGGTTATCTAAATATCTCGGTGAAAAAGAAGCAGACGTTCAGTTATTAGTTGAGAATCGTACAGGAATAGAATTTTTAATTACATGGTCAATATTTTAATCGAAATGTTTTAGTGGGTTTTGTACTTACCAGTCAATAAAAAATCTATCGGAGAATAAGTTACTTCAAACAAGATTTGATGTTTCAAGTATGAATAGCTACATTCACTTTTTTCATGAAAGATATCAAGATAAAGTAAAATATAAAAACTTAATGTATGGCAGATCTAATACAGTAATTCAAGATATACTAAAGAAAGATGTAGATACTTTAAGTAAGGAAGAGAAAATATATTTTTTATTTTTTATTTTTTGTGGTTTTTCGTTATAGAAATAATATTTTTCATGGTAATAAAAAGGTATTGTCATGGCTTAAATATAAGAAAGAGATTGATAAATGTGGGAAAGTAATGCAGTATTTTATTGAAGTTTGTGATCCATGAGTTAACTAAATAATAAAGGTAGAAAATGAAACTAGAATAAAAAATATTTATAGTTTCTGTTACAGGACATCGTAGTTTAGTTGAAACAATAGTCTTACGAGTTGAAATATATGAGCTAATGAAAGATTTAATAATAAGGAAAAATAGAATGTTTGGTTTATTTAGGAAGAAAAGTTCCCTTTTTGGCTATTCACGTCATAGCGGAATATCAATAAGTGATAGATTTGAAGAATATGGGATAATCCCTCCTTTGGGGATTGATGCATATTGTTGTGGAACAGTAATTATTGAAAGAGAAAACATGTGGGTAAATATTTTATCAACTAAATTTGAACTCACAAAAAATGATGAAGTCTACGATGATGATTTAATGGTTTCGTCATATATACAACCATATGGAGGAGAAAAATCAACTCGTAAATCAGGTTATATTAAAACGAACAATGTACCTAATGATTTATTTAAGGAATGGGTTGAAAAATCTAAATTATTATTGGAAAAAAAACATTTGAAAAAATAAAGTAATGAATTGAATGATGGAAGTAATATATATAGGATAACACTTTTATTGAGTATGAGCAGTTGTTCTAGCGTAAAATACGTGCAAAGTAAAAGTATCTAGTTTAGTAGAAGTAGCAAATGTCGATAAGAAACCAGATGAAGAGAAGCTAAACAAACAACTTTCAAAAGCTAAAGATAGAGAAGAGAGAAATGTATTTATACTCAGAATATATAGGCAAGGCTATTCTCAGCATATGATTGCTAAAGTATTGGGACTTGACAAGGCAACTGTTCATTCGGATAATAAAAAGGACAAAAGTATAATGAAACTGGTATTGGCTGAACCCTTTGAAGCAATAGATAGACAAGGTACATACACCACAAAATATGATGATGCCCAAAAGAAATTTGGAACAGATGATCTGTTGCCATTATGGGTAGCTGATATGGATCTGGCTTCACCTTTGTGTGTACAAGAAACGATCAAAAAAAGAGCAGCACATCCTTTGTACGGCTATACCGTTTACCCTGATGCATACTATGAAGCGATCCAGAATTGGATGAAAAAACGCTTTGACTGGGACATTGATAAAGAGAGTATCGTGCCTTGTTATGGTGTGGTTCCCTCCATTAATTTTGCTATCAATGCTTATAGTAAAGAGTGTGATGGCATCATAATTCAAACACCTCTGTATCCTCCTTTTGCAGGTTCGGTTAAGCATAAAAAACGAAGGGTACTTGATAATACGCTGTTGTATGAAAATGGTAGGTATCAGATAGACTTTGAGGATTTTGAAGCCAAAGCAAAAGTGTCAACACTCTTTTTACTCTGTTCTCCGCACAATCCAAGTGGACGGGCATGGAGTAAAGAAGAGTTGGAAAAGATCATCGATATCTGTATTGAACATGACGTGCTTATTATCTCTGATGAGATACATGCTGATGTGATCTATGAAAAAATGCATCACTCTGTGGGGTCTTTTGAGAATATGAAACATCATTGTGTCATATTAAATGCACCCTCCAAGACATTTAATATTGCAGGACTCAATACTTCTTTTGCTATAATTCCAGATATAAAGTTACGACAGGCCTATAGGTTGGAACAGGATAAGTCAGGTATTACCAATGGAAATCCTTTTGGTATAGAAGCTTTGATATCTGCTTACAGTGAGGGTGACGTGTGGTTGGAACAGCTAAAAGTACATTTATCCTCCAATATCTCTTATGTGAAAACATTTTTGATAGAGCATCAGATACCTATAGCGGCAGTACCGACAGAAGCTACTTTTTTAATGTGGCTTGATTGTAAAAAAATGGGCTTGTCTCATGAAGAAGTGGTTCATTTTTTTATTGATGATGCAAAACTGGGTCTTAATGACGGAAAAAGTTTTGGCAAAGCAGGAGAAGGGTTTATGCGTTTAAATATAGGAACATCAAGGAAGGTTTTGGAAGAAGCTATGGAACGGCTATTACATGCCTATAGGGAGAAACTGTGAGAAGTATTCTTTTTGTTTATTTTATATTTTCGCTCTGGCTTTTTGCCATGCCGCAGGCCATCATCGAAGAGATACGAAAATCGGGTATCAAACAGAAGGATGTGAGTATTTACATCAAGGAAGCAGGTCACGGAGGGAAGGTCGTTGCTTCTCTTAATGCAAACAAGACACGTACACCAGCATCTGTAATCAAGGTTTTGACTACCTATGCGGCTGTTTTGAAATTGGGCTTTGATTATCGTTGGCCCACAAAATTCTATACGACAGGTACAGTAAAACAAGGTGTATTAAAAGGAGATCTGCTCATAAAAGGCTTTGGGGATCCAAGTTTAAATGATAGGGATCTTGAAGATATTGTTGCATCCATCCGTGCCAAAGGTATACGAAGGATCACGGGTAATATAGTGATTGACAGAAGTTATTTTAAAGTAGGCACTAAAAATACTTCAGGTTTTGATAAAAATATTTACAGTGCCTATAATGCCATGCCCGATGCCATGATGTTCAATGAACGGGTGAGTACCGTTTGTGTGACACCCAATAAGAGAGATGTTTACAAAAAGAATGCTGATGGAAGTTACAAGGTGGTCAATCAGCTTAAATATGTAAACAAACCGTGTAAAGGAAAATACTCTTGGCCTGGTGTCAGGATAAAGAATAATGAAGTTATGCCTACGGTGATCCTCAAAGGGAGTATCTCTAAACGATGCGGAAAACGTAATGTCTGTAATGTTATCACAAAGCCATATAAATCATTTTATTATGCACTGAAAGAGAAACTTGGTGTTAAAGGTGTAAAAGTATCAGGTACCTTAAAATTACAAAAGATACCTAAAAATGCTAAAAGTCTTTTTACCTATTATTCTGATTCCTTGGAAAAAATTGTTTCAAAAACAGCTAAAAAAAGTAATAATCTTTATGCCCGTCATCTCTTGCTTCTTTTAGGGGCAAAAGTATATGGCGCTCCTGCAACCTTACAAAAAGGAAGAGATGCTGTTGCTAAAATACTGCGTTCTAAAGGGGCACTGGGGCACGGTACACTCATGGTAGACAACGGAAGCGGTCTTTCACGTATAGCTAAAATGACAGCAAAAAATTTAGCAGATGTATATGATAATGCCTATGATCGTTACGGATCAAGATGGATGCAGACACTTTCTATAGCAGGGGTAGATGGAACGATCAAACGGCGATTTAGACATACAGTTGTCAAAAAACGTGCATGGATGAAAACGGGCACAGTTAGGCGGGTGAAAAACATAGGGGGATATGTTAAAAACAGGGCAGGTAAACTTTACACCGTTGTCATTCTTGTAAACAGTACCAGATCACGCTATCATGGGGCAAAATTACAAAATGAGATCATTAAATGGTTAGTGAAGACGACGGCAAAACCGACTAGAAAACCCTCCAGTCGTATATTGCAAACATCAAAGGCGGTCTCACTAAAGAGTAAAGCTTCAAAAAACAATGTTAACAATGTATTTTCACAACTCGAAACAAAGCCTCCGGAATACACAGAGGACAATAGAGAGAGCCTGACAGAAAGATATTATGTTCAGGTCGGTTCTTTTTCAGAAATGCCGGATAAGCAGTATTTACAAAAAATAGAAGCATTGCATCTGCGTTACAGCGTACGAAATACGGGTAAATACAGAGTACTTATAGGTGCTTACAGTGCTGAAAATGATGCTAGGACAGCCTTAG
>JAUVCL010000205.1 GCA_030595845.1 Campylobacterota bacterium | reverse complement strand
GACAAAAGCAGATTTCGTAGAGTTAGTACAAAAGAATGGTGAGTTTGAAAGTAAAGCAGCAGCAGAGAGAGCAGTAAAAGCATTTATCTCATCAGTAACAGAAGCATTGGTAAAGAAAGAAACAGTATCTTTGGTAGGATTCGGTACATTTTCAACAGTAGATGTTGCAACTAAATCTGGTAAAGTTCCAGGAACAGACAAAACATATACAAAAGCAGCACACACAGCACCTAAGTTCAAAATGGGTAAAACGCTTAAAGACGCAGTTGCAGGTAACTAAGTTACCCCTTCTTTTAGCTATTATCTTTTGGATAATGGCTAACTTCTCTATCTCCCTATCTAATACTTTTCAAAACACCTTATAATCATCACTAAGATATACTATTGTAATTATTAATAAGGATATTTATGCAATTACAAGATGTTATTTGTTTAGGTGTAGCTGGAAACTTTGCACACCATTTGGAGCAAGCCGGAGAACTTAAAGATTTTGAAAATGTTGTGACTGCTGAACCCGATGCACCAAAGGGTATCTTTCCTTTTTATCTACCTGATTCTAAATCTTTCTTAGGTCTATACTCGATAGGTACAGATACACTCAATCTTCCTGATTATGAAGCCAATGCCCAAGTAGAACCGGAGATCGCTGTACTGTTTGATATCGTATATAATGATAAAAATGAAGTGATCGATCTTGTAGCTCAAAAATTTACAACATTTAATGACTGTACCATTCGGAAAGAGGGTGCAAAAAAGATCTCTGAAAAAAAATCCTGGGGTTTGAACTCTAAAGGTATAGGGGATAAGTGGATCGTGATAGATAAATTTGAAGAGGGTGGTGTGATGGACAACTACCATCTTTGTTCTTTTGTGGAACGTGAAGGGGTATTACACCCTTATGGTGTAGATGCACCACTGCTAGGTTACTCATATTTCTATACGAAGCTTAAAACATGGCTGATAGATAAAATGAATAGACAGGAAGACTTTGGTCCCTTGGAAAATATTGCAGAGCATCTAAGAGATTGTGACTATCCAAAACAGGCGTTAATCTCGATCGGTGCAACAGCATATGCTGAGTTTGGTGAAAAAAATTATTTGAAAAGTGCTGATGATATTTATGTTATAGCTTATGACAAAAACAGAGAAGATTCAAGTTTTGAATCTTCAAATACCAAAATTATATTGCACCAGAAGGTTAATTGATCCTTTTCTTTATATCTGCAACAAATTCTGTGATGTCATCATGCAGTGCCTGCAAGTCTTCTTCATGTTCTACTTCATCTGCAAGTATCTCTGAGACAATGTCATAGGTAACGATATCTTTATTTCTGGTCATCTCAGCAAGTTTAGAATAGATAGAGATAGCACACTGTTCACCTTTTATAGAGTCTTCCAAAATACTGACCACATCAAAATCTTTAGGCTCTGCATAACCACAAGTTGAATGCGTAAACCATTCTTGAGGATGTAACAGAGGTGTGCCACCTAATTGCAGTATTCTATTGGCAATCATATCTGCATGTCTTAGTTCATCTGTCGCATGTTGTGTGAGTTCTGCTATGGCTGCATCTTTCATAATACCTTTAATGACTTTAGCTTCTATATAGTACTGGTAGTATGCTAACCATTCATCTGCATAGGCTTTGTTCAGTACTTCAATGATCTCAGATATCTCTATCCCTTTAATGATCGAATTCCCTCTTCGTGCCATGACATATCCTTTCTATGCTGATTTACTTAAAAACATAGTTTCTAAGTACGCTACCGTCTTCAGCAGACAGCTCATGTGGCTAACCACCTTAGAAGAAGTAGCATTTCATATATACAGTATAGTCTTATTGGACTTAAAGAAATAATAGTTATTTAAAAGGTAAAGTTATACTATGGGGAGGAATTGTCTGTGGGCATATGCCCACAAGAGAGAAATTAGTTTTTAAACCAGTCTTTAACTCTGCCAAATGCCGAATCAAAAGTGCTTTTATGTGGAGAACTCTCTACCCCGTAACTCTCTTGGAGTTTTTCAAGAAGTTCTTTCTGTTCATCGTTGATCTTCTTAGGGAGTATCATTTGTATCTGTGCAACCAAACGACCTTTACGTCCACCATGTACATCTGCTACACCTTCACTATTAAAGACGAACTGTTCTTTATCCTTGGTACTTTGTTTGAGTTCAAGTTCAAGTTCTCCGTCAAGTGCAGGGATAGAGATGGTTTCTCCAAGTATGGCTTGTGTAAAAAATACAGGTACTTCAATATAGATGTCATTACCGTTACGGATAAAGTTTTCATCCTCTTCTACACGGAAAGTCATATAAAGATCACCACGCTGTCCATTTTTGGCTTCATTACCATAGCCCTGTGCTCTTAAACGATTTCCCGAGTCTACACCGGCAGGTATGCTGACGGTCACAGTATCATCTTTTTGATGATATCCTTGTCCACTACAACTCCCACAATCTTCCGTACTTGTCTGGCCTTTACCTTCACACTTGGGACAGGTCTGAGCAAATTGCATTGGTCCTTGTCTCATGAGTACTTGACCTTGACCATTACAGTAGTCACATGTTTCCATCTTGCCATCTTTTGCACCGCTACCTTTACAGTCTGTACATGATGTTTTGTACGTGATGTCTATCTTTTTCTCACACCCAAAGACAGCCTCATGAAATTTTAAAGGAAGTTCTATCTCAAAGTCGAGTGCATATTTTTGGCTTGGATCTCTACGAGTTTGACCAAATCCACCGCCAAAGCCACCGCCTGAACCACCAAACATAGAGTTGAACATGTCCATTATGTCATCCATATTGCCACCGCCAAAGCCGCCTCTTCCTGCACCTTGTCCTTCAAGCCCGGCTTTCCCGTAACGGTCGTAGATGGACCTTTTTTCATCATCAGAGAGTACCTGGTATGCTTCATTCACAACTTTAAATTGATCTTCTGCTTCTTTGTCATCAGGGTTTCTGTCGGGGTGGTACTTCATCGCAAGTTTGCGTTATGCTTTTTTTAGCACAGCAACTTAAGCGTCTTTACTTAATTCCAGTACTTCATAATAACACATATCT
>JAUVCL010000046.1 GCA_030595845.1 Campylobacterota bacterium | reverse complement strand
TACGTTTTCTTGGATGGATCGCCATCGAGTCACCCGCAGCAAGTGCAATATCTTTAATGTCCCAACGAGAGATATAAATACCGCTTACATGGGGTGCGATCAGCTTTGCATACAATGCTTCTGTATACGAAGGGTAATCTTGGTCGCGTTCCACCTCTCCTGAGGTGGAACGCATATACAGCATTGTGTTTATGGGAATCTCTTTGTTACTTGAATTGATATATGCGTTACATCTCGGGAGAGATGGAACGAGGAGAGATTCTACTAAGAATCTTCTTTAACTTTTTTAGGCTTTTTCTCTTTAACCTCAGGCTCTACAAACTCCCCTTTTATCAGCCCTGCTTCATGTAAAAACTGTGAGGGTTTGTAGTCTATCTTTTTGACTCGATCAAATTTGGCCAAAGAAAGGTAGAGTCTGTCTTTAGCCCGTGTTACGGCTACATAAAACAAACGTCTCTCCTCTTCTATGCTTGACATCATTTTTCTATTGGGAAAACGACCGTCTACCAGGTCTATCACGTACACTTCTGGAAACTCTAAACCTTTACTTGCATGTACTGTCAGAAGGTTTACCCCTTCTCCCTCACTCAATTCATTGCCTCCAAGTACCATAGCATTGACAAAACGCCTTAATTCTTTGTACTGACGCGAAAGATCAAGTAATAATCTTGCTTTTCTGTTTATGCGTTCTTTCGCCTGCTTCTTCTTCTCTTCATCAACTTCTCCAGACTTAAGTCGTCCCCTCTGTATAGAAAGCAGTTCCACAATACCTTTGTAAAGAGAAGAATTTATAGCCTCTTTTAGAATATCTGAAGGCTTTTCTAACGTGTGTAAAGACCGCATAAGCGTATAAAATTCTCTGAAAAAAATCACACCATCATGGGTCAATTTAGGATGCTTCAATAAAGGATGCTTATAGATTGAACTCTCCAGATTCAAGAGTTTAAAGCGTGCTGCTGAACCTATTTCATTGTCATCATCAAACAGTCCGAGCTGTATATTTTTGTTTGGATTTAGTTTTGGTAGATCGTGTACTTTTGGATAAAGTATTCCCTGCATGAGATTACCCTTTCCAAAATGCAAGAGACACTGAAAAAACTCTTTTGAAAGTGCAGAACCTACCCCTCTTGCATATTCAAAAACATGAATAAACGCCATCATATCTTTAGGGTTTACCAGCAGTGCCATCAGGTCAAGTAAGAACTTGATCTCTTTTGCATCAAAAAAACTGGTTCCACCCTTACGTTTACAAGGAATACCATATTCTCTTAAACTTGCTTCCACACCATCTGCAGAAGAGTTATTTCTAAAAATGACGGCTATCTGGTCATTGGGTACATGGGTTTGTTTAATACCATGTGCAATGGACTGATACTGCTCAAAGAGATCATTATACATGAGAAGTTTAGGCGGGTAACTTTTCACTACACGTCCTACTTCAAGTTTTTTGGGATAGATACGTTCATTCCGTTCTATGACACGGTTTGCTAATGAGAGTATGGGTGCAGTAGAGCGGTAATTGGTTTTTAAAGTAAATACTTTCGCATTGGAATACCGTGTTGAATAGGTAGCGATATTTTGAATGTTAGCCCCATTAAACGCATAGATACTCTGGTCATAATCTCCCACACAAAACAAAGAATCCGGTTTAAGTGTATCAATAAGTGCACTTTGCAAGGTATTGGTATCTTGATACTCATCTACCAGTACTTCCTTAAACGGTATGGTATGTTCTTCCAAATAACTTTTCATTCTCAGCAACAAATCGTTAAATGAGGCAAACCCATAGTCTATTTTCTCTTTTTCAAACTCCTCAGCGATATGCATATAGATATCCATAACAGGTTCATGCTCAGGATACTTTTCTAAAAACCATACATCAAAGCCCTCTAAAGAGGCATTCTGATAAAGAGAATACTGTTCATAGAGGAAAGTCGCTGAAAAAGGCTGCATCGCAAGATTCATACGTTCAAAATTCCGTTTTTCGTAGATACTTCTAAAAAGAGTTTTGAGTTCTGAAGGCTGTTTGAGTGCAAGATTTGGATAGATCTCTTTAAGCCAACGATAAGAGACCGCATGAAAAGTCCCTGATTCTATCTTACTCACTATTTTTTTGGGAAAATAACGTTCAAGACGTGCTATCATTTCCCCAGCTGCCTTATTCGTAAATGTCAACAGTAAAATACTCGAAGGCTCTACCCCACTATGTAAAAGATGAGCAATACGCCCAACAATGGTAGATGTCTTTCCTGTACCTGCTGAGGCTATGATAAGGTTATGTCCTAAAGGTGCTGTAGCAGCACTAAGCTGCTCATCGTTCAGAGAGCTAAGTGGCAATTAATGCTGACCGATAATGTAGTAAGTGTTTTTGTTCTCTACTTTTTTAAGTTCGAGCTTATATTTCTCTGCCCAGTGTTTAACTAATGCAGTAAAGGCAGAAAGGTTATCTGCAGAACTGTCTTCATCACATTTGATCTTTAAGTGATCTTCAGAGTTTGACATTGCTATAAAACCTTTTTCTACGGCCAAAGCATCGCTAAAAGAAGGAATATGTTGAGAAAAACTCATTAAACCATCTGTATTTGAGATGATATCATTGATTTGTTTAAGTGTTTGGTCACTTTTTGTATAGCCAAGCTGAACTAAAAGTGCTTCTGGTGTAAGATCGATATGCATTGCCATCCTAGATAGTAAAATTAGAAGAATATTGTAACAAATTAAAGTAGAAAATACACTAAAATTTAAAATAGTGCATTTGAGGGTGTTTCAACTTTTGAAATAAGATCTTTATAGTGTGCCACATTCTGAAATGCTTTTTCATAACGCCAGCGTAAAACAAATTCTATGATCTCATTTTTTAAGGTAGCATCCAAAGTCTCTGCTTTACCAAAGTAGCCCAAAGAGATATTTTTTGCTTTTTTCTTACCGTTCTTATCTGGCTCATAGGTAATAGCAATAATTTGAATATATTTACCTTCACGCACTTGACCAAAATCATCTTCTTTCAATCCAATACCTGAAAGGTTCATCGCTTTATAAATAAATATCTTATTGATGTCTGGAGACTTTTCAAATATTTTCAATTTTTCATACAGTTGTTTCACCCGTATAGTATTTTCTTCACGAACGGTATCACTACTTATTTTTAAATCTTTTACAGGCTTTGTCACAGGTTTTTGAACAGGTTTTTCTTTTACACTTTTTACGACTTCTTTTAGCGGAGATACAACAGGTTGAGCTTTCTCTTTCTGCTCTAACTTATCTTCCAAACGACTGGTCAGTGCTTTTAATTTATCTAGACTACTCGACATTCTCGTCCCTTAAAATATGGGGCATACAGCCCTTATTGAGTACATATTAAGAAATATAATACATCAGGTTTAATTATAATATCATTAAACTATAGTGAATAATATCAATTTTTCTATTTTTTAATGTTAAAATAGAAAAATTTCTTGATATTATTTAGTATTTAATCTTTCATGATACTCTAATTTAGGGCACATCTAATTGATTTTTAGATAAAATCTAACAATATTATATGAGGATGAAATGAATGGATTATTTAGAAATAGTTGGTGGAAAAAAATTAAGTGGAAATGTAAAAATATCTGGTGCAAAAAATGCAGCCCTTCCTATTATCGCAGCTACTATATTGAGTGACAAGGAAGTTATTCTCACTAATTTACCCAACGTTGTAGATATCAGAACGCTACTAAAATTGCTTACTATGCTTGGTGGAGATGTAGACCATCAAGATACTGTTGCACATATCAACAACGGAAGTATCACTTCAACCAAAGCAGTTTATGAGATCGTTTCACAAATGAGAGCATCTATTTTAGTACTGGGTCCCCTGCTTGCAAGATTTGGTGAATGTGAAGTCTCTTTACCTGGTGGTTGTGCCATTGGACAGCGCCCTATTGACTTACACCTCAAAGCCCTTGAATCTATGGGTGCCCATATAGAGATCAAAGGCGGATATGTACGTGCAGAAGCACCCAATGGACTTCATGGAGCAAAGATCATCTTTGACAAGATAACCGTAGGTGGAACTGAAAATATTGTCATGGCTGCAGCTTTAGCTAAAGGAACTACAACCATTGTCAATGCAGCAAAAGAACCTGAAGTAGTACAACTGTGCGAAATGATAGCTGCTGCAGGTGTCAAGATCGAAGGTATAGGTAGTAATGAACTTACAATAGAGGGTACAGATGGTAAACCCCTGCTCTTTAAACCTGTTAACATCATCCCTGACCGAATTGAAGCAGGTACTTACCTTTGTGCAGGGGCCATTACCCATTCAACTATAACCCTGGACAAGGTAAACCCTCAACACCTCTCAGCATCCATTGATAAACTGGAGTCCATGGGTTGTACCTTTGACCTAAAAGAGACAAGTATGACCATCTACCCTGCAGAAAAACTAAAACCTGTCAATCTCATCACTATTGAGTATCCTGGTTTTCCTACAGATATGCAGGCACAGTTCATGGCTTTAGCTGTGATGGCAGAGGGTGAAAGTCTCATAGAAGAGCGTCTTTTTGAAAACCGTTTTATGCATGTCAGTGAACTTAACCGTTTAGGTGCAGACATTTGGCTTAAAGGGAGTACTGCAGCAGTAAAAGGAGTTGAAGAGCTTTATGGTGCAGATGTTATGGCAACAGACCTAAGAGCTAGCTCTGCGCTCGTTCTAGCCGCTATGGTAGCAGAAGGAACAACAAGAGTCAGACGTATTTACCACTTAGACCGAGGATATGATAATTTGGAAGGGAAACTCTCTGCACTGGGTGCAAATATTGTGAGAAAAAAAGAGAGTCACTAAGACTAGGGTTATTAGAGATGCCCTTATTTTATGATCGTCTCTTCTGCCGAGAAGACAGTGATATTTTCTCCACTTTTTGTTTTTTCAATAGTCGCTTTGTTTTTTCTAAGTGTTCCTTTACCGACATAAACGGGGACTGCAAAGGCTCTCATACCCTTACCTTTTATATTTACCATAACACGGACATAATACAAACCATCTTCATCAGCTGATACTTCCAAGTGTAACGGATACTCTTTTTCTCCTTGAGTAAGATCAAAAGAAAGATGTTTATCTACATTTGTGATTTCTTCCAGATCTTTATCTACTTTCACTTTGACTTTCATCATTCCTGTTTTAACACTAGATATCAAGACAATATCAACCTTGGACACATCTCCCACGCTTACATGCTCAGAAGTATAGCTCATCTCAACAGGAGCCCCTGGTTTAGCATACTCTCCAACACTGCTTCCTTTGACCAATACAGGTTTTTCAACCTTTGCACTCAAAGCCATAGCAGATGTTCCTAAAAACAGGGAGCTCACTAATAATATATGTGTTATTTTCATTTTAAATCCTTTATCATTTTAACGTGATGCTTACATTCAATTGGGCATTGTTGATATTATTAAATTCAGAAACATCAAGTAGATATTCCCCTGTAGAGAGACTTATATCTTTCTGTTCCTCGCCCGCAACCAGGCCATCTGAAAAATCTACCAAACTAAAGGGAGAGGTATCAAACACATAAAAGTCAGGGTTACTGCTCGTTCCATTTGTTTGTTGTACTTTTATAGTGTAAGTTCCTGCTGTCGTAATTGTAAATTTAAGATATTTACGGTTACTTAATTTGTTGTAGTCCCCATCAATATTTGTAATAACCACTGGAAGTGCTATGCCAACTGTCAAGTCATTATATGGATAATCACCCGCTCTACTAACTCTACCTAAGCCATAAATATCTGTGATCGTTGCAATATTCTCACTGAGTACCAGTGCATCTATGGCAGATTCATCACCTGTATTTTCATTTTTTAATAATGTGATAAAACTAAAAATACTTGTAAAGGCGGGGGTTGTTTTTTGAGTACCGGTAAAAATCGCATGTAAAGGTGCAAAACCAAAACTCAAAGTATCACTTCCATCACTGTTGTCATCATACAGGTCATACAATATACGCTGTACAGACGCTTCACTGAACCAACCTGGATTGTTTTGTACTTCACTTTCCATATCAAAACTAAAGCCACTGGCTTGACTTGCGCCCATCGTATCAAAATAAACAGGTGCATCAAGAACCATACCTGAAAAAGCATTTCCAAAACCTTCACTGAAGGCAACCCGAATATCAAGTGATTCTCCACTGCCATGTGGGCCACCTATGCTGTCCGAACGTGAGAGTTTATCTTCATAATAGTGTCCCCATTCATGGGTAACAACATGATCATCATACTCATCGGTGTCACTGTCAGCATCTCCCAAAATGAAGAGGTTACTATTTGTATAATGTGAAGTTGTTATCTGTCCAAGAGAGGTATCTCCAGAGATAGAAACATTATTAATGGACCAGTTTATAAATAAAGGAGGGAAAACTGTATCTGGAGTAGCAGTTAGCACTTTTTGTATAGACTTATAGGCATTATCTAAAATGGCAAAAGGAGCGGCCACTCTACTTGTAGTATAACTACTTCCGCTCCAACCAGACGAGGCATTTAAATTACGTGTAGCATCCGTTGTAGCCGTTGATATCAATGCCCCTTCCATGACATACAAAGCATTATTATTTGTATTATCAACTACTTTTACATCCCAGTTTGCGGTACCACTATTGGCAGTTTTAGCAAGAACACGTATCTTCATAACTGTGTTATTTGGTACAGAAAAGCTATAATTACCAATATTATCTGTAACAGTAGAGGCTACACTTTCATTACTACTGTCTATTGCATCAACTTGCACTCCTTTTACTGTTTCTTGACGAATATTATCATAATCAAGTCCAATATTGTCACTATTTACAGGTACTAAATCATAAGTAATTTTTCCCGAAAGGATGATAAATCCAGTTGAGGGGGGTGTTGTAGTAATATCACCGCCACCTCCTCCACATCCAAACATGAATATAGAAAAGAGTACAGTACCTAAAAGTTTTAATTGCATATTATTCTTCCTGTATAATTTTTTATTAATATAATTATTTGTATTATAGCTAAAGTATAGCACACTTAGGTGCAAGACAAAAAACCATTTATCTAAATAGCCCTAAAAATCTTTGCCACAAAGATTTATGTTTATTATGATATTTATCATCAATCTTAGGTGCTAAACTATGCTTGTCTAAAGCAGTATTAGCCTCTTTTAAACGGATAGGAATAAAATCATTTCGCATCTAAAACCTTTTCGATCTCATGCATGGCATCTTCATTTTTAAGTCTGAACTTAATCTCGATACGTCTTGAAGCATTTTTGTCTTCTACACCATCTACCATAATAGTATCAAGGTATGCTCTACCTGAAGCTGTCATAAGTGGTCTTATATTATGCTCTTTTGTAAAATTCAAAGTCAATAAATACTCCATCACAGCAAGTGCACGTTTTTGTGAAAGGTTTAAGTTATAGATATAAGAACCTACACTATCGGTATGTCCTTCAATAATAATTTTATCAAGATGTGGTTTTATCTTTGGATCTTTTACAAGTGTGCCTATGTATTCTTCAAATGCCTTCTTCAACTCTACTTCAGCCTCCGGCTTCAGTGCAGATTCTCCACTTCCAAAGAAAATGTTCGAAGCAAGTCTGAGTGACCCACTCTTTTTATCTATATCTATATGCTCACCCAATGCATCTTTCAATGCGGCAACAACTTGTAGCTTAATACCTGTAAGTGATTTTATCTTCGCTTTTTGTGATTGAAGTTTCCCTAACAAGGCATCATATTTTGTTTTTTTCTCACCCATTGCATTCAGCAAAGCCAGAAGTTTTTCATCTTTGATCTTCACTGCGTCTTTTGAATCAGTCAATTCATTTGAAAGTACCAGTACTTTACCTTCATAGTCTTTCAAGCTTTTTTTCTTTTTATTCAACTCGTCTTTTTGCTTCTTTAATGCATCTTTATTTTCATCTAAAATGGTCTGTACTATAACAATTTTATTGCTAAGTGCACTCTCTTTGGCATTGGCTTCGAGCAGCATTTTATTAAGATTACTGATCTCTTCAAGTTTAAGTTTAAATACCCTTTCACTTTCATCCAATTTAAGTTGATCTTTTACGATACGTGCATCTCTAAGCTGTAGCAATTTAGCTACTTCGCTTAATTTTGTTTTATCCCCTGCGATACGCGCATTTTTAAGTGTAAGTAACTTATCTTTTTCCGATAATAATTTCGTATTCGCTGAAAGTACCTTATTTTTTTGGGCTAAGAGTTTTTCATTGTCAGAAAGAGCATCATCTTTTTGGGCTAAAAGTTTTTCACTATCAAAAAGCTCATCATCTTTTTCACTCACCAATGCTTTACTTTTAAGAAGGTTATCACTTAATTCATGCAAGTTTTCTTCTTTAGTTTTAAGTGTATCAGAGAGCATAGAAAGCTCTTCTTCCTGTATATGTAAGCTTGATTTTAAGATAATAGACTTAGATATAATAGCACCAATAAGTAAGATAAAAACAAAGAGCAACCCAGCCATCAAGTCAGCATACGAGATCCAAAAATTACTCTCTTCAGTTGTTGTTTCTTTTCTAAACATCTAATTACTTTTCTTGCTGTTTTAGTGCTGCCATATTATCAAGTATCAATTCATTCTGCTCAGAAATGATACGCGCAAAGGTAGCCAGTTTATCTACTGCCTGACCTAACTCTTCATCGATCTTATCAAAAGTATGATCCACTGAACCATCAAACTGTTCCATTGATCTTTGAATATTTTGGGCACTTTTGTTAAAGCCTTCAATATTTTTTTCCATCGCTGCTACTGCATCAATACTCGCCTGTCTGTGATGTATGTTTTCAAGCGTATCTCGTAATTCAGAAGAAGCTTCCTGCATATGTACTGTTAATTTGGTAAAACTGTTTGTTGTATCGTGTATGATCGTTGTAAAGTTTTTCAGGTACTGTTCGTTCAACTCTTTAATAAAGTCCATGTTAAATGTTTCTTTGAGCGTTTGTACTATCTGTTGGTCTTTAAGTTCACTTTGCATATGTTCGTGTTTTATCAGTTCTGATTTCTTCCATACACGCATACCATAAAGTTTTTCCAGATCATAAGTCTGTTTGTCAACTTTTGCTATACCTCTTTTTTCAAAGTATGTCCATATAAGTGAAAGCATAATCCCGTAAATAGAAGCATAAAAGGCAGTACCAATACCCGATAACAAAACAGAGATTTCACGATCAAGTGCGCTAGTATCTTTGACTGTAAAGTCAGGCATAGAGAGTGCAATGGCAATAAATGTACCCAAAATACCCAGCATAGGAAAGACTGAAGGGGCTACGCGTGCAAAGTTGTCATTACGTATATCTTGATAATATTCAGCTATAAAATCTTGAATATGTAGTGTAGACTTTGTTTTACTCATAATTGTTAAAGCATTTGCTCTTAACGCTGATTGCAGATCCTCTTCCATTTTAAAAAATGAACCCTGCATATGACAGACAGAATAATTGGCATTATGTTTTACAAAAGAGACAAATACCACAAAGATAAAAGCGACTATACCCAAAGTATGTGCCTCTACTTTTAGAGGGAATAATCCAACATAAGCAAGAACAAGTCCCAATAAAAAGAGAAAAGGTATAAGAAGTATCGCAAAAGAGCGTGAGGTACATGAAGTGGAGTTCCGTCTGTCAAATTGTTGCATAAAGCATCCTATGTATAATATTAATAAATGATTATATCCAAAATCTATAAATGAAGGACGAGAACACTCTTTTTCTGCATAGATCTTATTCTATTGCTTTAATATGTATAATAAGCTATTATCTAGATATGAAAAAAATATTATTTCTACTCATAAACACTTTTCTCTTTGCACTGAACCCTGATCAAAATCTATTAGAGTACCAGGGAAAATATTCATTATGTCATGCTAACACAAACTATCAGATAACACAATGCCTCTTGAATGGTAACCTCAATTATGCACGATTCAGAGGGGATAGAACACCTTATAGGAAAATCAGTAAAAAAACCATAAAAAAAGAAGAGACAAAGGATAATGTATATCATTATGCAATGAGTCTCATGCCAAAAACACAAAGATATACTGGTTTAAAAGACTATATTGATTATCTCTATTTTATCAAAGGACAATATACTCCGCCACAATTTAAAGGTGACGAATCAGAAGATATTATAAGAATAAAAAGAGTCTTTAATCTATTACAGGGTGCAAAGTTGGCAGAAAACCCAAATTATACACTTGACTTTACAGAGGAACTTCTCAAGTATCAGCAAAGACACGGCTTAACCATTGATGGGGAGATAGGCCCACAGACAAAAAGAGCATTAAAAAAATCAATTAACAATATTATCACAAAAGTAAAGAAAAATATACAACTGGAAAGAATCTCAAGTCCAAAAGGTTCTCATTATATTTTGATCAATATTCCTGAATTTAAAATGCATTATTATGAGAATGATAAACCTGTTTTAAATATGAAGATCGTAGTGGGTAAAACTAAAATGAGAACTCCCGTTTTCAATAGAAAATTGCAATATGTAGTAAAGAACCCAAGATGGAATGTCCCACCATCAATCTATAAAAAAGAATATGCACACAAGTCGGAAGAGTATTTGAGAAAAAAAGGCTTTGCCTATAACAGTGAAGGAAAACTTTATCAAAAAGAAGGAAGTAGAAATGCTTTAGGCATAGTGAAGTTTTTATTTCCCAATAAATATAATGTCTATATGCATGATACACCCTCCAAATCACTCTTTAACAAAAGAGTCAGAGCTTTTTCACATGGTTGTATAAGACTGGAAAAACCTTTAGCCCTACTCGAACAATTAGGATATACCTATACGACAGCTAAAAACAAATGGATCACGTTAAAACAGCACATACCCGTCTATGTAGAATATCATACTGTTTGGATTGATGATGAAGGTATCGTCCAGTTCAGACATGATATCTATGGATATGAAAGAAAGCTATTTTCTTAATATATGTGAGTAATCTGCCTTTAACAGATCACTCCGCCCCCCAGTAACTTATCCCCCTCATAAAAAGCAGCGATCTGCCCTTTTGCAAGTCCGAATACTGGTTCAAAAAGTGTCACCTTAGCACGTCCATCAGAGATGATCACATGACAAGGTACTGCTGTCGTACGGTAACGTACTTTCACCATACAGTCAAACTCTGTAAGGTCTTTAAAAAGATTGATCTGTTTGACTTCAAACTCATTCTCTTCAAGTTTCTCTTTAGTCCCTACCACTATCTGGTTGGTTTTAGCATTGATCTCCAGTACATAATGTGGGTCATGTGCCCCATCAACCGTAAAACCTCTACGTTTTCCTATCGTATAATGCATATAACCTTTATGGGTACCGACTACATTACCTTCTCTGTCAACAACGTCACCCGGCATATCTATCTCCATATGCTTAGCCAAGACTTCATCATAGGTATTTTCTACAAAACAGATCTCAGAACTTTCTGCCTGGGTAGCAAAATCTTTAAGTACTTCAATGTTGGCAGCATATGCTTTAACATCTGGTTTAATCCATGTTCCAAGAGGAAAGAGAAGTCGTGGAAGTACCTCTTTTTTTACTTCACAAAGAAAATAACTCTGATCTTTGTTTGCATCTTCTGCCGCATAGATAAACTCACCATCACATTTAATATAATGCCCTGTAGCTACATGATCTGCACCGATACTGTCTGCAAACTCTACCATCTTTCCAAACTTTATAGTTCTGTTACACATGACACAGGGATTAGGTGTAAGACCTTCCTTGTAACTTTCAACAAAATAGTTATAGACATTACCTTTAAACTCTTCACTTAGATCAAGAAAGTGTACTTTAACACCCAGGTATTCAGCGACTCTCTGTGCTTTTGTAAAATTCTCTTCATGGTAACCCGGTTTATGGTGAAGTTTCATATAGACACCTTCTACCTCATAACCCTCTTTTTGCAAAAGTATAGATGTGACAGTTGAGTCAACACCTCCACTCATTCCTACCAATACTTTCTTTTTTCTATTTTCTGTCATTATATTACCTTGTACTAATTAAGAAGTTGCAACATTCCATACCTGTGTACTATCTCTTTTAACACCATGCCATGTGGCACATCCACTCATAGAGATACCGATAAATAGTGTTACCATTAAAAATAACAAAGATTTTTTCATGCTATTATCCTTTTTTTCAACATTATATCCAAATCAGATTGGCAATTAATAACCTATTGTTTCTAAATGTATTTCAAGAACAACAATCATATGAAATAGTATGTAAACACTTTCCTATTTACTTAAATATACTATAAATAGATTTCTCTATACTCCTTATTTTAGCAAAAATCTTATTTCTTAATATCTTGGATGCATGATAAATATATTCTTTTTTTGTTGAGGCACCATATCTCTGACGTACTTTTCTATAAGATAACTCATAACGTAAAATTTGAAAATTTGTATATTTATTGATTAAATATGAATTAGGATATTTAAAAAACATATAAAGAATATATATATGTAATCTAGACTTATTATTCTCTACTAATATAGGTGATTGTACTTTAAAAAGTATATTGATCAAAGAAAGTCTATTATTGAATTGATCCCACAATTTTTCCCTCTTAAAAAAATCTTCTATATATTTCCATTCAATTTGTGATGTATGATTATCAATGATTAGTGACATTTCATACAATTGGCGTAGATCCATTTTTTTAAATGCATAACTTCTATCGACTATATCACTATGTATGTAGGTATGAATCAGTCGTAATGTCGGTGAAAGAATAGTCATCTCGGGATAGTAACTAGAGTTTTGAGAAGTGTTTTCAGTACACTCAATTAAATGAGAGTAAGGAAATGTCAAAACTGACTTATGTGTTTCTATTATCGTATCCCAGTTTGGATGATACATAGGCCACCAGTGATGATGTTTTTCAATATCTTTAATACCAGAATCACTCATATCGGGTATATATCCTACAGAGATCAATTGCTCTTTAGCCTGAGTAAAATCACTCTCAAAAACACAAAAATCAATGTCAGATAAAAAGCGCATTCCCACATCTCTATAATCGTTTTCCAATAATGATGCGGTACCTTTTAAAAATACAGGTTTAATGTCTTTTTTTAATAAAATCTGAGTCATCTCTTTTGATTGTTCAATAATATCTTTATTTCTGTCTAAGTTAAGGGTATACATTTTTTCTAAATAGGCAAGCAACTCTTCATCTTTTATAAAACGTAAGAAATCTTGATCCAAAAGACTGTAATAAAGTGCAGCTGTAAGAAAATGAGTATTTGCAATTTCAACAACCGATAACCAGTCTATAGAATCAGAGAGAATTTTCTTTTTAATCTTTTCTTTATCCCCATAAAATGAGATTATCTCACATAGTA